>CAZRUC010000274.1:0-3551 GCA_964603175.1 uncultured Anaerolineaceae bacterium | reverse complement strand
GCGTGGCTTGCACCTCGCCCAGCGCCTGAACCAGGGTCGCCACGATTCTCGGGCCGCTCTGGAAGCTGCCCACCTTGCCAGTGAAGTGGACTCGCGAGCCCACCCGGATCGCTGCCGTCCCCGCCGGGACCACGACCGCGCACGCCGCCGTGCCGTCGTCCACGACAATCGTCGGGCCGCCCCAATCGATCAACCCGACCGCTGCGGTCACCGTGGCCGTCAAGTCCACGACACTGCCGCGCAAGCCCAAGGCGCTCGCCAGGTCGTGACGGATCGCTGCACCCGAGGCAGCCGGGGAGGGAGAAGGTCCCTGGCTCGGGCCGGTCGCCGAAGCTTGCTCGATCGTGGCGTCGGCGCGGCTGCGAAGCCACAGGCGGTAGCCGTCCTGCCGTCCGAGGGCTGTCGCGCGCTGGCCGACCACGCCGGTAAGCACGACCTTCGACCCACGTTTGGCGTCCGCGGTGGTAAGGCCGGTGCGTGGATCGGCCAGAACGCGAAGCTCAGATTTGCCGTCCCCGACCACCAGGCTCAAGCGCCCGGAATCGACCTGAACGGAGTCGACGGTGCCATTCACGGTTATGAGCGAGCCTTCGCGCCCTTCGCCGATCTCGCTCAGCGGAACGACAGTCGGCGACGGCTTCGGACCGAGCGAGCCGACTTCGATCGACTGGAGCTGCCGGACCTCGAGTTGGCCGTAAGGGGCGGCAAGGACGCCGACGACCTCTATCGAGCGGCCAACTTGGAAGCCGTCGATCGCGGTCGAGAGACGAACGAATATCCCGCCCGAGGAGTCCTGGATCGCCACGAGCTGGTCGGTCCCAACGAGCCCCGGCCCGAGGGTCACGACTCCCGCGAGCCGAACCTGTGCGCCGACGACCTGCTCCCGAGCGGCGGCAATGGACTCGAGGTCGACGTCGGGATCAGCCGGGGAGCCGGTCGGAGCGCTCGTAGGGAGTGCCGTAGCCGCCTTCGTGGGCGAGGGCGAGGGCGAAACCGAGGGCGAGGGAGCGTCTTCCACGACAGCAACGACCGATCCCGGCTCGGTAGCCTCGATCCTGTAGCCGGACGAGCTGCCCGAGATGTGCTGCCCGAGCGGTCCGACGATCCGGAACGACAGCCCCTTGGCCAGCCTGATGCCATCCAGCGCCGCGGCCGTGGCCACTACCCGTATCGGCCCGGTGGCGTCGTCGACCCAGAGCCCCGTGCCGTCGGCCAGATCGTCGGGTGTGGCGGTGAGCACTCCGGCGGCCGCGATCCTCGACCCTTCGTCGAGTTCGCCGGCCGAACCCGTGGCGCGATCCGGAGCCGGGGGCAGGGGCGCATTCCCGAGCGCTGTGGGCCCGCCTTCATCGACGCGGATGGTTCGCTGGCCGTAGCGGTCGTACACGGTGCCCGTGACGGCGACGAGAGTGCCGGCTGCCAGGGGCGCGCTTGGGACTTCGGCGAGGTAGAGCGAGATACCGCCCGACCCGTCCTGCACGAACCCGCCGCGGCCCGAGTCGAGGACCCCGAGCCTCGTCGTCAGCACGCCCTCGACGGCGACATGGCTGCCGTCCTCGAATGTCCGCACGGAAGCAATCGGCGATGGCGATGGCGATGGCGTGGGAGTCGGCGAAGGCGTAGCGGTGGCGTATGGCGTTGGGCTTGGCGTTGCCGTTGGGGAGGGCGTCACGGTCGGGGAGGGCGTCGCGGTGGGCGTGGCGGCCGGAGTCGGCGAGAGCGAAGGCGTGGCCCAAGGCGTGGCCGATGGCGTCGGCGACATCTCCGGCGAGATGCTCGGCTCCGCCGTCGGGTCGGTCGTGGGCGGCGCCGTGGGTTCGGTCGTGGCTTCGGTAGTAGGTTGGGTCGACGGCTCTACCGACGGCGAGAGCGTGGGCGTCGGCGTCGGCGTCGGCGTCGGCTCTACCGACGGCGTTCCGAGGCTGGATGTCGGGCTGGGGCTCGGGCTCGGCTCCGCCGGCGTCGCAGGCTCGGACCCGCTCGGGTTCGTGGCGGTCGCGTCCGCCGTGCCGCCCGGAAAAGGCGACGGCGTCCCGGCGGGTCCACCCGGCACGGGGGCCGAGATGAGCGATTGCGGAACGGGGCTCGATTGCACCAGCCAGTCGGTGGCGTTGTCGTTGCTGTCCTGCAGGTTGCCGCCCGCACCGCCGGGGAGCCGCTCGATGCTCGAGCGCGCAGGCGGCGCCGGAGCGGCCGAACCTTCGCGATAGGCATTCGTCGCAGTTCCCCACCCCACCGCGTCGATCACAGTTCCGTCGGGGCGGCGGAGAGCGAGCGAACCGCCGTCGGCGGCGAATCCGCCCGTGTACGTGGCATCGGCGAGAGGGCCGTAGATGCCGGCCGAGTTGGCGACGAGCAGATGGCGGCCTCGGTCGAGTAGCAGCGGCGAGGCAAATAGCGCCTTTCGCGTCGTCGTGGCCCCGGTCGCCGTGACGTAGACAAGCTCACAGCCGCCCAGGTCGGCCGATGTGGCACCTGCGTTCGTAATCTCGACGTATTCATCCGACGCCGACGCGCCGCCCGTTACCACCTCTGCGAGCAGCAACTGGGATGAGGGCGGCCAGGACGTCGGCGTGACCGCGTAGCCGAGCCGGCTCGTGCCCGCGAGCATCGCCACAGCCACCAGAACCGACGCAGCAGGAAGGAAGACCCGCCTGGGAGCAGGCATGGAGCACCTCTCGAAGCCTCTCCGGCGGGAGTGAGCGGCCCATTTGTACGCCACCCAGATTGGCGCGCGCTTATGTGCGGCTTACCCAGACCGCTCCACCCCAGGCTCAGGAAGCCGGCGCGTCCTGTGGCCGAGGGCGCCATCGACTACCATTCCGACCGCGCCGTTGCCATCGGCACGAAGCGCCAGACCTGCACATGCATGACCATCCGAGGAGACACAGTGGCTCGCGCCAAGGGAACCGATCGAGCTGAGGCGCGCCGTCGCTATCGCGCCATCGTCAAGGCGCAAGAAGAGGCCGAGGCCGGAACCGAAGGCCAGGCGACCGCAGCCGCGCCGGGGGTCAGGAACCGAGGTCGCGGCTCACAGCCCCTCAAGCCTGCGCCGTCACCGGTTGCGCAACAACCCGGCTTCTTCGGTGCGGCCAAGGCTGCGTACCGCCCGGTGCACTACCGCGAAGACCTGGGATCTGTAGTCCCGCTCATCACCCGTACTCACGCTGTGTGGCCGGTGCTGGTAATGACGATCGTTGCGGTGCCGCTGGCGCTCGCTCTCCCGAAGTCTACTGACAGCTTCGCCCTGGCCGCGATTCTATTCATACTCAACCCGACGCCGCTTCTGCCGTCCATGATCGCGGGCTTCCTTGCCCCTAGGGCTACATGGCTCTTGGGCGGGATCAACGCGTTCATCGCTGGAACCGGGTTCGTGATCCTGGCGCTGCTGGCCGACGGGCAGATTCCCGGATTGATCAAGATTTCCGCAGACCAGACCCCAATCGCTTTCATCCAGGTGATCTCGTTCGCTGTTCCATTCGGGGCGATACTCGCCGCCGGCACAGGCTGGTACAAGCGGTTCCTGGCGGCGATGCCCGGTTCGGGGCCGC
>CAZRUC010000273.1:0-3557 GCA_964603175.1 uncultured Anaerolineaceae bacterium | reverse complement strand
CAGGGCCATGGACAACCGCGACGGCCTCAGGCAAGACGCTTCAATCCGTCGTCGGCAGCGGCATTGTCCTCACCGATGACGGCGTCGAGACCAAGTTCGGCAAGCAGCTTCATCGCCTCAGCGTCGCAAACATGTCCGGCGTGGACCCCTCGACGTTCGGCATCTCGGCCGGTCCCGGTCAGGAGAACCTCACCCTCACCAGTCTGTCGTTTTGGGCAGAGGACGACGGCACCCCGGCCGGCCTGACCATCGAGGCGTCCTTCGATCAGAAGATCTTCATCACGCCGTCCCACGAGACGGTCACGCTCGACATCAGCATCGACACGTTGTCGGGCGTGACGATCACGGCGCCGACGAGCTAGGCCCGCGGCCGAGCGCCGCGCTAAGGGAGGTCGACCATGATCGCCCGGATCTGGCGAGGAGCCATTCGGTCGGAGGATCGGACGAAGTACATCGCTTACCTCGAGGAGACCGGCATTCCCGGCTACACGCAGGTGCCCGGCAACGCGGGAGCGTGGACCCTGAGCCGGGACCTGGGCGACGGGCGCACGGAGATCGTGACACTGAGCTTCTGGGAGTCGGAGGATGCCGTCGAGGGTTTCGCGGGTGAGCGGATCGATCGAGCGATCTTCTATCCGGAGGACGATCGCTATCTGATCGAGCGCGACCTGACGGTCACTCACTACCGCGTCGGCTAGATCGCACGCCTGCTCAGATAAGCCCCAGCAAAGGCGACCCGGGCATCATGCATTCACCCAGCATAGGTCGTCTTACATCACACAGGTCTGGACTGATATCATGTCAACCGTGATACGAACCCAGATATCGCTGACCGAAGCGCAGATGGACCGCCTTCGACGCGAGGCCAGGCGGCGGCATACGTCCATCGCGGCCATCATCCGCGACGCGGTCGACGCGACGGTGACGGAAGACTCCGATCGACTGACCCGGCAGCGACGTGCTTTCGGCCTGGCGGGCGCATTCTCATCCGGGCGGTCCGACACCTCGGAGCGTCACGACGAGATCCTGGGCGAAGAGACCCGCTGGTGATCGTTTTCGTCGACACGAGCGCGGTCTATGCGCTCCTCGACGCCGATGACTCGAACCATGAGCGCGCGCTCCGCGCTTCCGCCTGCCTGCTCGGCGAGGAGCTGGTGACGCACAGCTACGTCGTCGTGGAGCTCGTCTCGCTCGTCCGTCGCCGCCTCGGTCCCGACGCTGCTGCCCGACTGATCGACGAGGTCCTGCCGGCTATCGAGGTCACCGACGTCGACGCTTCGCTACGCTCCCGCGCCGTCGCAGCCTTCCGCGCCACCACCGGCTCAGCCGTGTCGCTGGTTGACCGGACCAGCTTCGAGTTCATGCGCCAGCGCGGAATCCGCAGAGCCTGGGCGATGGACTCCGACTTCGCCACGGAAGGCTTCGAACCCGAGGCGTAGGCACGGAACGAAGTGCGCCTACCTCGTGGGAATAGGCACTGGAGGAGTGTGTGTCGCGATCGAACGCAGCATCGAATCGATTAAGTAATGGCCGAGCCATTTCGTAGACGGAGCCAGAGCGACCGCGAAAACGGCGACCATCAGCAGCACCAGCACCAGACGCAGCGATAATCGTCGGGCGAGATTCGCCGGCATAAAGAGAGAAGCCGCAACGAGTACGGCGAAGGCACAGATCGACACGGCCCCCAGGAGTTGATAGCCACTAGGCCAGACAGTCAGACCAGCCAGGACGAAGCCGATGCCCATAAGCAATCCGCCCGCGCTCAGGCCCAGCGCCAGTGGATCAGGCCTTCGGCCTCCGGCCGAACCAGCCCTGGCCGAGGCGCGGAGTGGAAGCCCAATCTCCACGGCGCTGCGACCATCGCCAGCCAATTCGCGCGTGCCGCGGCATCGCGGGTACGTCGAACAGCCCCAGAATGGCGCGCCGTCTCGACCGCGTGCCCGCCGAACCATCGCCAACCCGCACTTCGGACATCTAGGTTGAGATTCGAACATCGGGCCCCCTTACTGCTTGTTTGTTCAGGCTGCTACGGCCGTGGCCCGCACCCGCAATAGCGTGGCGATCAGCTCGTCAACTTCCGCCGATGCGAAGAGGCCATCGGGACCTCGCGGAGTGACGTCGGTGAAGGGCGACTCGTAGAGCAGCGCGGCAGGCACGAGGCCGTGCTCGGTCAGGTGATCGACGATGAGGTTCACGAACTCGATCTGATTGGCGCCTAGCGTCTTGGCTGACAGGAAGCCGGCCAGGGCCTCCTTGGCGGCGCCGCGATCCAGGCCGACGAGGGAACGGACGAAGAGGCCGAGGCCGTGCGACTCCTGTTTCGCACGGTCGATCTGCTCGGGGCCGCCGACGCCGCTCTCCACGAGCATGCGCTCTAACTCGGCGAGGTCCGTGGCCGTGAGCGGGCGGTTCATGCGGAGCTTTGCGATGGCGGCGTGATCCTTGTGCTCGCGCAGGAAGACGCGGGCCTTGTCTAGGAACTTGTCGAAATCCCAGCCGGCGGCGAGGCCGGGCAGTTCGACCCGCTCCTCGGGACCCATCTCGTCCTCAAAGTTGGCGAAGACTACGCGGCTCTTCTGCTTCTCGATTAGCTTGGCCAGGTCGCGGAGACGCCGGCGGACCAACTCCAGCATCGGGACGGTGACGTTGACCCACCACTCGTCGGTCTGGACCTCCTGGATCAGCGCCATCTGGGCTCGAACCATCGGGATGGCGGACTTCTCTTCCAGCAGGCAGGCTATGACCTTGACCTGGTCGCGGAGGCGCTCGAAGCCGGGCGCAGACCGAAGCAACCCCAGCTGCAGGTTGAGGATCAGGAGGTCGAAACGCTTGGCCTCCTCTGACTCAGCGTCCAGCTCCGCCGGGAGACCGGCCACGCCCTGGGCCAGCTCGCCTATCGAGGCACGGGACAACGAGTGCCACGCTTCTGGCTTGGCATAGCGCTCCACCAATCGTCGTTGCGGGCGCACGAGGAAGTTGTCGGGGTTCATGGCGGCCACTTCACGGTAAAGCGACTCGGCCAATGCGCCGCGTACGCCAGCCTCGGACGTCGGGTCGCCGAAAGTTGCGAGGGCTGTCGCCGCCGCTACCGGACCGCCAACGACGCCCACTCGCTGATCCAGCGCCTCAACGAGGCCCAGCCGCTTGACGAATAGCCGCCTACCCAGCGACTCCCCCACCGACCCTTCGGTCATCTCCGGGTTCTGGCTGAAGAACTCCAGGTTCCCGCAGTAGTCGAACAGCTGGAAGCAATCCTTGTCCTGGCCGGGCTCGAACAGGTCCGGGCAAAGGCGCGTCCCGCGGCCCAGCATCTGCCAGAACTTGGTCTTGGAGCGCACTTGCTTGAAGAAGACCAGGTTGACGACCTCGGGGATGTCGATGCCAGTGTCGAGCATGTCGACGGAGATTGCGATGTGCGGCGCCTTCTCCATGTTCGAGAAGTCATCGATGAGGGTTTGGGCGTACTCCGTGCGGTAGGTCACTGCGCGGGCAAAGTGGCCGCGGTAGTGCGGGTAGTTCGTGTTGAAGCGGTGGGCGATGAAGTCCGCGTGGTCCTG
>CAZRUC010000272.1:0-3558 GCA_964603175.1 uncultured Anaerolineaceae bacterium | reverse complement strand
GAAGGCCAGGTTCGACAGCCGAATCCGTCCATCGAGGTCTTTGGCGGTAATCGGAATGGGGATGGCGTCTATCAACTGCTGGAGGAAGCGAGCCTGTTCGCGCAGCGCACCCTCCGATCGCACGCGTTCGCTGATGTCACGCTGGACCGTGAGGATCGCCGGATGGCCCTGGAAGTCGATCTTTCGGGAGAGGATCTCCGTCGGAATTCGCGTTCCGTCACGGCGAACGTGCGTGACCTCGAACAGCGCCTGGCCCTCTCGCATGATCGTGGTCAGTCGGCCCCGCAGGCGAGCTGAGGATTCAGGCGCGTCTATGTCCGCTACCGACATCGTCAACAGCTCTGCGCGGGAATAGCCGAGCCGTTCGCACATCATGCTGTTGACCGCGACGTAGCGGCCGTCGGGCTCGTAGATGGCAACCGCATCGCCCACGCTGTCGAAGATCGCGCGGAACTGCTCTTCGGAGCGGCGCAAGGACGCGTCGATCTCGTGCCGGGCCGTGATGTCGCGGACCGACGAGACTACGCCCACGACCTCGCCCTCGGCGTTTCGGTGCGGGCGGTTGGTCTGGACGACCCAGCCGCGCCGGCCCGTTGCCGGGACAACGTACTCATATTCTCGAGACGTCGGCGACTCGCCGGTAAGGGCTCTGGCTATGTCCCCGCCGACACCCGTGGCCATGACCTCCGGAAAGAGATCGTCGGCGCTCCCACCCAGAACCTGGCCGGCCGAAAGGCCGCTGATCTCCTCCATCGCGGGATTCCACACCACAAACCGAAGGTCGGCATCGTAGACGATGAGTCCTTCGCCGGCGCTCGAAATGATCGTTTCGGTAAAGGCGTTCCGCTCGCGAAGGTCGGCTTCGGCGCGCATGCGCTCGGTGACGTCGATGAACAGCGCCGCGAACTGACCCGGAGCGGGACGAAAGGCCCGCACGAGGAAGTGGCGCCCGAGCCCGGCGATGTAACTCTCGAACTGGTCAGGAACGCCCGTCAGCGCGACGCGTCCGTAGCGCTCGATCCACTCGGGCTCGAGGTCGGGAATCACCTCCAGAACTCGTTTGCCCAGGATGTCGCCGGCGTGCAAGCCCGTGAGCTTCTCGAATTCGGGGTTCACTTCGAGGAAGCGGTAGTCGATCGGCTTGCCTGCGTCGTCTACCACGATCTCGTGCAGGGCCACGCCGGCGATCATTTCCCTGAACAGCAGGCGATAGAGGTTGTCGCCGTCTGCGCCCGGAGTCTCGTCCCTCGAATCCACCATACGAGTTGCCTCCAGGGCGAGCGGGCGCGCATCTCGGCTGCCGCGACAGACCGAGATACTGGCACCTGGCTCGTGGTCCGTCCAGCGGGATTCCGCCCTATTCGCGGGCCCTGCACAGCCGGAACGCGACCCCCTTTAGAGCGCCTTTACGGCCGCCACGAGCTCGCGCAACCCCTGTTTTGCGTCGGCAAAGAACATCCCCGTCTTCGGGTTGGTGTAGAGCGGGTTGTCGATGCCGGCGTAGCCGCGACCCATCGAGCGCTTGAGCACGATTATCGATTTGGCCCGGTCAACGTCGAGGATCGGCATCCCGTAGATGGGGCTCGATTTGTCGGTCCGCGAGGAGGGGTTCGTGACGTCGTTGGCGCCGATGATCAGGACCACATCCGTCCGCTCGAACTCGGGGTTGATTTCGTCCATCTCCTTGAGGAGCGGATAGGGGATGTTCGCCTCGGCCAGCAGCACGTTCATGTGACCGGGCATCCGGCCCGCTACAGGATGGATGGCATACGAAACGTCGATGCCGCGAGCCTCCAGGAGGTCCGCAAGTTCGCGCACCCCGTGCTGAGCTTGAGCGACTGCCAGCCCGTAGCCGGGCACGATCACGACCTTGCTCGCATATGCGAGTTGAATGGCCGCATCGTCGGCCGAAACTTCTCGAACCGTGCCGCCCTCGACTGTGAGGGCCCCCTGGCTTCCTTCGGCTGAACCGAAGCCGCCGATGATGATGTTCAGGATCGAGCGGTTCATGGCCCCTGCCATGAGCCGGGTCAGGATGCCGCCCGAGGCTCCAACGAGTGCTCCGGCCACGATGAGAACCACGTTCCCGACGACGAAGCCGGCCATTGCGACCGCCGTGCCTGTAAAGGCGTTGAGCAGAGAAATGACCACCGGCATGTCCGCGCCCCCGATGGGGAGCACCATGGTGGCGCCGAACACCAGCGCGCACGCAATGGCCGTCACGAGGAGTACGTCGAGTACGGCCGCGTCGTAGTGGACGGCGCCGGCTCCGGAGAGCACCAGAACTATCGAGACGCTGATGCCCACGACCATCGCCACCGAGGTCAGAAGGCGCCCGCCCCTGAAGACGATCGGCTTGCCCGGAATCCTTCCCTGGAGCTTTCCGGACGCGACGAGAGATCCGGTGAACGTAACGGAACCGATGAGCACGTCGAGGATGATGAAGAAGGTCAACCATGCATCCAGCCCGGCGCCGCTCTGAGAGCTGAGCCGCAGGAAATCGTCGATTGCGAGGATCGCCGCCGCTCCACCTCCGACGGCGTTGAAGAGCGAGACCAGCTGCGGCATGGAGGTCATGGCAACAGTTCGAGCCATGTACAGGCCCGTGGCGCCGCCCGCGAGCAGGCCGACCACGATGATCGCCCAGTTGCCCGGACCCGGCTTGAGTTGGCTGACGTAGATGAGCTCGGAGACGACGGCGATGATCATGCCCACCGACGAGAGCCTGTTGCCGTTCCGAGCCGTGACCGGGGAGTTCATCAAATGCAGGCCGAGAACGAAGAAAGCCGCACCGACCAGGAAAGCTATTTGTACGAGGTGCTGGAGATTGCTTGCATCCACTACGGCCACCTTGTCAGCTCGCCGTCTTGTCGGCCTTGGGGGCCGGGCGTCGCCTGAACATCTGGAGCATCCGATCGGTGACCCAGTAGCCACCCACGACGTTCGCGCCGGCGAAAACGACGGCCACGAAAGCCAGCGCGCCGGTGAGTGGGTTGTCGGCGGTCGCAGCGAGCGCGATCGCACCGACGAGCACGATTCCGTGGATGGAGTTCGTGCCGGACATCAGTGGCGTATGCAACGTCGCGGGGACTCTGCTGATGACCTCGAACCCAAGCAAGATCGCCAGCACGAAGAACGACACGTAGTTGATCAGGTCGCTGATGTTCATGCCGGGGCGTCTCCCTTGGCTTCGGGCGTCAGGAGCTTCTTTGTGGCTTCCTGGACTACCTGGCCTCCGTATGTGATTACTGTGGCGGCCGTGATCTCATCGTCAAAATCGAACTCCAGCTTGCCGGCCTTGACGAAGTTCATCAGCAGGCTGGAGATGTTGCGCGAGTAGAAGATGCTCGCGCCCGTCGCCATCGATGAGGGTAGATTCGATGGGGCGTGGATCTCAACTCCGTTGGGAGTAGTGACGAGCTTGTCCAACTTGGAGAGCTCGCAATTTCCACCGTGCTCGCTAGCGGCCATGTCCACAATCACCGATCCGGGTTTCATCGCTTCGACGGCGGCCTTGGTTACCAGCACGGGCGGTCGGCGGCCGGGTACCTGGGCGGT
>CAZRUC010000271.1:0-3559 GCA_964603175.1 uncultured Anaerolineaceae bacterium | reverse complement strand
CGCGGCCCTCGCGGCCCAGGCGGAGGCGAACCTTCGCATTGCCTTGAGCGTCCTGGGCCGTAACGAGACCCTCGTGGCCTGGCTGTCCGATCGGCTCCTGGAGATCGCCGCGTCCGTGCCGGACGAGATTGAAGGCGCGCGACTCGGCAAGCCGGCGGAGCATCGGGCCGCCATCGGCTCAATCTTCGACTTCGAAGCCTACCCGGCCGAGATGTGGCGCAAGCCCGGCGACAAGCAGCCGAACCGGGCCGGGCTCTCAGCCTGGGGTTCGTACGTCAACGCCGTCGCCGCGCGCGACCTCGGCCGCCCGCTCTTCATCGCTTGCTCCGCCGACCTGGCCGAATCGACGAACATTGCGGGCTTCGCCAAACCGTTCGGGGAGATGCCCGGCGCGGGCTGGTACGAGCGCGACTCCAACCCGACCGGCGCCCTCCTGCCGACGGAGATAACCGAATTCACGAACGCCGGCATGATGGCCGGTCTGGCCAGCGTCAATTTCGCCGCCGACCCGTTCGCCGACTTCGAGGGCTTCTGGGGAGCCTTCTCGACCTACGGGTCGTTCAGCTACCTCAAGTACGGCCCGATGCGCCTCTTCAGCCAGCTCGCCCAAGACTGCGACCTGCGCGTCGGCCGGCTTCTGTACGTGGCCGGCCACTCCGGACCGGAGACGGCCGAGGACTCGCGTACCCATTTCGGGATCTTTTCGCCGGGCGTTACCCAGTTGTTCCCCGAAGGCCACGTCATCGACCTGCATCCCTGGGAGTACAACGAAGTGCCGGTCGTCCTGGCTGCGGCTTTCGCCACGGACGTGCCTATCGTGGCGATCCACCTCACGAGGCCGCCCATCGAGATCCCGGATCGCGCCGCGCTCGGAATGCCGAGCCATTTCGCGGCGGCACGCGGCGCCTATGTCATTCGCCCGTTCCGCGAAGGAGAGCCAAAAGCCGGCACGGTCTTCGTTCGCGGGACGTTGAGTACCAGCAACCTGCTCCGCGTCCTGCCTGAGCTGGATGCGCGGCGCCTCAACGTGAAGGTGGTCGCGGCTATCAGCCCGCAGCTGTTCGCCCGCCAGGACGAGGCCTATCGGGCCGCGACCGTCGAACCCGCCGACCGCCTCGATTCGATGGTCATCACCAACGGCGCCTACAAGCTGATGCGCGACTGGGCCGACGACCCCATCGTCCGCGAGTACTCGCTCAGTTCGGACTGGGACGACCGCTGGCGGACCGGCGGCTCCGTCGACGAAGTCATCGAGGAGGCGCACCTGGACTCGGGGCACATCCTCCAAGCCATCGAACGCTTCGTGCGAGAGCGCCCAGCCCGACTGCGCCTGTTGCACGATCGCGTCGCGGCCGCCGAGCAGAGGTAACCCCGGGGCTCATTGGCCGGTGGAATACCCAAGCCAGACGCCCGTCTTGTAGTCCGGGTGTCCGAAACACAGAACCTTGGCGCTCCCGCCGGAGTCGTTGACTCCCAGCTGAAGTAGCGTCTGGCCAAGCGGCGCTCCAGCCAGCGTCGAGAGGTCGGCGGCCAGAGACCAGTTCACGGTGTCGGTAGGAGTCGCGCTGTCGGTCGGCGTCATCGCGTCGTCGGTCGAGACATAGACGTGGCCGTCCTGCGACGCGCCGGTCGCCACCAGCAGCCGACCGATCGGCCCCTCGATCGAGGCTATCGACATCAGGTCGGGCGCGTTCGTCGAACCGATCGCGTGCCAGTTTATGCCGTCGGCGGTCCCCCGCAGGAGCTGCGTGCCCGAACCATCTGCGGTTTGGACGATTGCAACGATGCCGCTGGAGGTGCTGGTTGCGCTCAGGATCGGCCCAACCGCAATCGGAACCTGGTTCTTCCAGACGGCGCGCAGCCAGGTGTGGCCGTCGGACGAGAACCATATGGGCGGGTCGGCCTTGGATGCCTGCGGCGAGCCCGACAGGAAGTATCCGTACTGGACCGGCAAGATGAACGCCGCGGTCCCCACGATCGGCACTCCACCCATCAAGCTCCAGTGGACACCGTCCGTGGACAACCACTCGCGAACGGTCCTGCTGGCCGGATCGCCGTCGTTCCAACCGAGCGCAACGTAGCCGGACGGGCCGTACACGACCGTTCGAACGGCCGTCCCGCCGAACAACGTCACTGCGTTGGCAACGGCCGTCCACTGGTGGCCGTCTGTGGACGTATAGATGCGCCCATCCTTGGTGCCGTCACGCCCCACGGCGGCGCCGGCTAGTACCAGCTGACCTTTGCCGTTCGTGGCGATTGAGGTGAGCGTCACTCCGGACGGATCCACGTCGGTAGGCGGATCCCAATTCCAGTAGATGCCGTCCGCGGAAAAGACCAGGCCGTTCTTGCCGAACTCGTCGGTCGAAACGCCGATGTATCCCCCGCTCTGCAGGGCGACCGCGGAGACAGGCATGGCCTGCTTGTCGTTGCCGTTGTCGGTCGAGAGGATGCCCGCCCACTGGAAGCCGGTGATGTTCTTGAGCGTGAATACGTTTGGCGCCCAGGCGGTGGCTATTGAGCGACGCGGAGTGGGCGGGATGGCCGTCTCGCTCGCGGTCGGAGGTATCGCGGCAGGGGTGTGCTGGCGCGCCGACATCAGCAGCCCGCCGCCGATCAGGCCGAACGCGACCGCCACCGAGACTGCGAACGCGAACTTGGCGTGTCGCATCGCCGGCGCTGGCGACGCGAGCCAGGCCAGGGGCCACGGCCGGCGCGACTGGCTCTCGGGGAGCTCACGCAGGAAGTTGCGAAGGGACAGCGGGGCGGACGGCCTCGGACCATCGACAACACTGCGCAGGCGCTCTTCGAGGTCTTTCTCGTTCATCGCCTTGCCTCCGCGGGCAGACCGCTCGCCGGCGACGTTCGCTCCGATTCCTCTCGCAGCGCCCGCAGCGCGTAGTGGAGCCGCGACTGGACCGTTCCAAGCGGCACACCGAGCAGGTCCGCGATCTGCTGGAGTGAGAGATCGCGCCAGAACCTGAGGCCCACGACGATCCGCTGATCGGGGCTGAGGACGTGCATCAGCTTGTCGACCTCGGCGCGTGCAAGGGCTGCTTTGAACGGATCCTCGACGTATACGGCAAGTTCTTCGTTCAATTCCTCGAGCCGCACCCTGCGGCTTTTCCGTATCTTGTCGCGGCAGATGTTGACCAGGATTCGATCGAACCAGGGCTCGAACCGATCCTGGTCACGGAGAGTGGACCAGGCCTGCCAGCTCCGCGTCAGCGCTTCTTGAACTGCGTCCTCGGCCTCTGAGGCGTCGCCGAGCACGTAGCCCGCCAGGCGGTAGGCATCGTCGAGCACACGTTCGGCGACTTCGACGAACGTCACAGGGCGGGCATCGGCGAACGCGAGTGCCGCCTCCATGGTGGCTCGACTCCTGATGTGACGAAGCTAGACCGCCCACTGCGGTCACGCTTCCAGACGAGCCCGTCGCCGAGTTTGTTCAGATGGAGTTGTCCGGGGAGGGCGGCCGGTGCCATTCGAGCCACTCTGTGCGGCGCACCGATGGACATGACGATCCGTCGGCCGAATGCGCTCGCGCCATTGTGGCGCGCCG
>CAZRUC010000270.1:0-3572 GCA_964603175.1 uncultured Anaerolineaceae bacterium | reverse complement strand
TTCGTGACACTGACGCCCTTGGGGTACTTGGTGACCTGGCCGATGGGCGTGATCCATTGGTTGGGAGTGCCATCGCTGATCCAAGGAGTGACACCGCCGTGGAGGTGCAGCGTGGCGCGGTTCTGGGCGTAAGGAGCACAGGTGGTCTGGGTATCCGGATCGCAGGGATTTCCGGCTAGGTCCACAGGACCGTCGCCTGCGCCCATGACCGTGGTATCGACCGGAATGAAGAGGTCGCCGCTGTTGCCGATGGGCAGCAGGTTGGTGAACTTGACCCGAACCGGCCTATCTTTCTGGGCAATGATCGTCGTGCCGAGGTACTGCGGCATGTCGAAACCGAAGACACCGGCGATATCAGTGGTTGTTCCGTCCAAGTTCGCGTTGGACAGCTGAATGTGCAGGCTGCCCGCAGCTGTGTTCATGACGCCCGTCTCGAGCTGGACGTAGCCGCGTAGCAGGGTGGCCGGCAAATCCGATGAGAGCTTCTGCCGATACTGAATCAGGCCGATTTCGTAGTAATCGGACCCGGGGTACGTCGTCGTGTCGGGGACGGCGACCGAGAGGTATTGCCCGAGAAGATTCGAGCCAGTCCGGCCGAGTCCGGGCAGCGCGTCGACGAACTTGCGAATGCCGCCCGTGGTGTAGCCGGAACCGCCGGAACCCAGCGTGACCGACCCGACGGCAGTGGACAACGCAGCGGTGGCGGTCGCGCCCGAGCCCCCTCCGCCGGTGATGTTCACGACGGGGCTTACATAGCCGATGCCCCCGTTCGTAACGGTGATCGCGAAGATTGCATCGGCCGTGAGGACCGCGGTCGCCGTCGCAGCCGTGGTTGCGCCGCCGCCCGTGATCGTGACCGTCGGAGCAGACGCGTAGCCCGAACCACTGGCGGTCACGTTCAGGCTGACAACAGCCAGGGTCGCGGTCGGGAAGGCAACACCGCCGCCGCCGCTGATATGGACCGCTGGCGGGGTCGTGTAGCCGGACCCGGGTGTGATGGCGGTGATGATGATGGCCACGACAGCCGTTGCGTCCGCGCCGGAGCCGCCCCCGCCGGTAAAGGTGACAGTCGGTGGTGACGTGTACCCAGATCCGGGCAAAGTGACTGTGAAGGCCGTTATGACGCCGCCTGCGACGGTGGCTGTTGCTGCCGCACCGCTGCCGCCGCCGCCGGTGAAACCGACGGTGGGAGCGGTCGCATACCCGGTGCCGCCGTTGTTGATCGTGATGGAAGTCAGCCCGCTAACCGCCGTTGCGGCGGCACCGCTGCCGCCGCCCCCGGTGAAACTGACACCCGGGCTCCCGTTTCCCGCGCCGCCGGTAACAGCGATGGCGCCCACGCCCGCTGTAGCGGTCGCAGTCGCGCCGACGCCTTCACCACCGCCGCTCAGCGTGACAGCTGGGACGGTCGTATAGCCGACGCCGGGATTGGTGATCGTGAAGCCAGTCACCCTGCCGGAGATCGCGGCAATGGCAGCCGCACCGGTTCCGCCACCGGCGTCGGTGATGGTGACCGCGGGCGCGCTCGTGTAGCCGGTGCCCGGATTAGTGACGGCGATCGACCCAACCGAAGGGGTCAGGACCGCGGTCGCGGTCGCTCCGGTTCCGGTGCCACCGCTCAATGAAACGGAGGGCGCGGACGTGTAGCCGACACCGCCCTTCGCTACGGTCACTCCCGTGACCACGCCCCCGGTTGTGGTTGCCGTCGCGCTGGCCCCGGTGCCGCCACCACCTGAGAACGTAACGGCCGCGCCGTCTGTCGGCAGAGGGCTGTTGGCGTAGTTGGGCGTCGTGCCGAAGTAGTCGGGAGTGGCGAGCACTCCGCCGGCAACGGCCGGCGACGCCTTCTGGAGGGCGACGGTGCAGGCGGCGCGTGCGGCTGCGGCACGCTCGGCGGCCGCCAGGCGGTCCGCATTCGTAATCGTCCCCTGAAACGTCGTCGGGGCTGGAACCGCGCAGAGTGTGGGACCGGCCGCGACGGCCGGAACGGCCGGGCTGGCCATCGCGACCGAGAGCACAAGAATCGCGGCGACTTTGAACGTCGCGCGAGGGAACTTCACTCTGATTGAGGCGACCCTGCCGAGGACGCGGGAACCCTGTTTCGCGCTCAATTCGTACTCCTCTTGCCCGCGTCCCGAATTTTGAAAAACCCGAAGGCGCGCGGGGTTGCGACCACCTCGGCGTGCTGTCGCCGGATGACGGGATCGTACGTGTCCCGCAATTGATTCAGACATAGCCAAGACACCTAGTGGAGGGAGTACAAGGGCCCCGTGCATATGGGTAGCACAGGCTCATCCACAAACACGCTCATGGCCCGCGTTCGCGGCACCCGAGCTCGCGGCTGGGATCGGCCGCGGGGAGCACAAGGCATCGTGCGCGGGGCGGATGCAAGTACCGCAGGCGCGGCGTACCTTGCCATCATGCAGCGCGTGATCGCCCTCCCCAGAACCACCTTCGCCCGGATTCGCTGGAATCAGGATTACGCCGACGTCGCGCTGGCCCTGGTCCTGACCGCCGTCGCGCTCGCCTCCGCGGTGAGCGGCCACCTCACCATCGACTTTCTGAGCATCCCGCTTCTTGTCCTGCAAACGCTACCTCTCGCATGGCGTCGCCAAAACCCGATAAGGATCCTATGGATCGTGGGCTCGGCGATCACCCTCTACAGCCTGCTCGGTTACCGCGACTCCATCGGGGGTGCCGGCGTATTCGTGGCCTTCTACACCGTGGCCGCAAACGAACCGCGCCGCAGGGCGACGTTCGCGGCCGCCGTCACGGCCGGGGGCATCTTCATCAGCTTCGCGACCTACGCCGCGCTCGATTCGATGTCGGGCTGGACGGCAAACCTGTCGATTACATACCTCTCCTTCGGGCTGGCCTGGCTCATCGGGGATAACCTGCGGGTCCGGCGTGCATACACGAAAGGGCTCGAAGAGCGAGCCATCCAGCTCGAGCGCGAGCAAGAAGAACAGGCCGCGCTGGCCGTATCGCAGGAACGAGGTCGCATCGCCCGAGAGCTCCACGACGTCGTCGCCCACCACGTCAGCGTGATGATCGTTCAGGCCTCAGCGGCCAGACGAGTGGCCGAGAAGAACCCAGCGGCGGCCCAAGAAGCTCTCGCGGCGATCGAGAACGCGGGGCGCATGGCACTCGCGGAGATGCGCCGCATGCTCGAGGTGTTGCGAGCGCAGGACGGCGGCGTCGGTCCGCAGCCGGGGCTCGGCGAGCTGGAGCGCCTCATATCGCAGATTAGGGACGCGGGCTTGCCGGTCGAACTGGTTATCACCGGCGACCCCTGCTGCCTTCCCGATGGCATGGACCTCGCCGCATACCGCATCGTCCAGGAGGCGCTGACGAACACGGTCAAGCACGGTGGGAAGGCCACGGCGAAGGTCGGCATTCACCATGCGCCCGAAGCGCTCGAGATCGAAGTGGTGGACAACGGCCGCGGCGCCGCTGCACCTCTGCTGGCGGGTGCGGCGAGCGGAGGCCACGGCCTGATCGGGATGCGCGAACGCGTGGGTCTGTTCGGCGGCGAGCTTCAGACCGGGCCCGTTTTGCCCGGTGGATACCGT
>CAZRUC010000269.1:0-3573 GCA_964603175.1 uncultured Anaerolineaceae bacterium | reverse complement strand
CCCGGCCCGGCGCGCCACCACCCGGCCCGGCGCACCACCACCCGGCCCTACGAGAGCCGACGCCCGGCCCGGCGGTGGCGGGCGCGGTTACCATTTCCCCTGTTCCGCGGAGCCCGGCTGCGGTACGATCCGCGGGTCCGTCACCGGCGTCCAGTCACCCCCGCCGCAACTACTCAGGAGGAGTGGTGTCGTCCGTGCCGCCAGCGAAGTTTTTCGTGAATCGCGGCATCGTCTCAAACCGGACCGACCTGCTCAACGTCCTCCGTCCCCTCGAGAAGCAGACCGTGGCCTACCGTCATTACCGCGGCCATGAGCTGATTCAACATGGGCTGGGTTGGGTCGAGCGGATCGTGGCCAACGAGCCGGAGACATCGACGTTCTTCACCCCGCTCTCGATCTGCCTGAACGTGGATTCGTTCGAGCATCTCGAGTTCGAAACCCGTCCCGACCAGCTGCTCACGTATCGCTTGGTTCAGGGCGACGAAGCAGTCGTGATCGATTTCGCCCCCGCCGGAGTGGCCGTTGCGGGTGCGCCCGAGCCCCGTCAGCTCGAGTTCGACACGTCCGACTACGTCCAGATGGAGTTGCTCGGCCACGACTCAGTCGAGGGCGAGCAAGGGAGCACCGGAACCGCGAGTTAGCGATCGGCTGGTAGGGAGGGCCTCGACCCGAGCTTGGGCGTGGGGCCGCGTTTCGGCGCGGTCAGGAGGAGAGGCGCGCCGTCCGGGCCTTCTGGGCGGTTATCTATCGGTGGGTAGACCAGGCGACAAACCAGGAGGAGATCAAGGTTGGAAGCCGTAGCGCGCTATTTCAACTTCCCGGAGCGAGGAGCTAACTTCCTCACGGAGGCCCGCGCGGGCCTGACCACGTTCATGGTGATGTGCTACATCATCTTCCTGAACGGGGCCATCATCGCCAAGCCGCTCGGCCTTGACCCCGTAGCGGTTGCCGCCGGGACCTGCCTGATCGCCGGTCTCATGACGATCGCCATGGGCGTCGTCGGCAAGTATCCCTTCGCCATCGCGGCCGGCCTTGGCATCAACGCCCTCGTCGCCTTCACGCTTCCGGCGAAGGGTTTTACCCCTGCTGAGTGCATGGGCGTGATCGTCATTGAAGGCTTCGTGATCACCCTGCTGGTGGTCGCGGGCCTCCGAGAGGCGATCATGGGCGCCGTTCCGCTCGTCCTGAAGCGGTCCATCGGCGTCGGCATCGGCCTGTTCATCCTCTACATCGGCCTGGTGAATGCCGGCCTCATCGTGCCGGGCAATCCGGCGATGACCCTCGCCTTCCCGACCACCACCGGCCAGTTCGTATTCCTGCTCGGCCTGGCGATCACCGTCGCCCTGTATTCGATGAAGATCAAGGCCGCTCTGATCATCAGCATCGTGGTCACGACGATCGTCGCCCTGATCGTCGGCATCACAACGGTGCCCGACAAGTTCCCGGCCCCTTCATTCGCCACGTTCAACACCGCCGACTGATACGGCGTCCTGTTCGGCAAGGTCAGCATCGTCGTCGCCCTGCTGACGATCTTCGCGGTCATGCTGAGCGACTTCTTCGACACGATGGGCACCGTGACCGGTATCTCCGCTGAGGCCGGGCTCTCGAGGGAAGACGGCTCCGTCCCCGGTATCGGCCGCGTTTTGTTCGTCGACTCGATCGCTGCCTTCTTCGGCGGCTGGATGGGCATCAGCTCCAACACCACATACATCGAGTCGGCTGCTGGTGTGGCCGAGGGTGGCCGCACCGGTTTCGCATCGGTCGTGACCGGCCTGCTCTTCCTCGTGGCGATCTTCGTCACGCCTCTCGCCAGCATCATCCCCTTCCAGGCGACCGGCCCGGCCCTCGTCGTCGTCGGCTACCTGATGTTCACGCAGATCAAGGGCATCGACGTCAGTGACATCGAGGATGGCCTGCCCGCCCTGCTCACGATCATCCTGATGCCTCTCACTTACGACATCACCGTAGGCATCGGCGCCGGGTTCGTATCCTGGGTGTTCATCAAGGTGCTCAAGGGCAAGTTCCGCGAAGTCCACCCGCTCATGTACGGTGTGGCAGCGGCCTTCGTCCTCTATTTCGCGAACGCTTGGATCCTCACCTTCGTCAAGTAGCTCCGTCGGAGCCCGTTCAGCGGCCGGCGCCCGAAAGGGTGCCGGCCGCTTCGTTTCTGCGAGGGGCTGGGGGCGCCGCGCGCCGACTCGCCAAGCTGCCGTCGCGGCATCCGCTAGGATTGGGGCGATGTTCGAACGCACAGTGCTGCCCGGCGGGCCGCGCGTCATTTCCGCCCGAATGCCCGGCGCACGCTCCGTCTCCATCGCGGCGTATGTGCTTGCCGGCTCGCGCCTCGAATCGGCGCAAGAGGCCGGGGCCGCTCACTTTATGGAGCACATCACGTTCAAGGGGACGGCTGCGTACCCAACGACTCGCGCCGTCTCGGAGGCCATCGAGGGCTTCGGCGGCAGCTTCAACGCCGCCACCGATCGCGAATCCACTGTCTATTGGGTCCGCGTCCCGCTTCACCAGGCGGCGCGCGGGATGGACGTATTGGGCGAGCTGATCGTCCGGCCGAACCTCGAGAGCCGCGACATCGACTCCGAACGAACCGTGATCGTCGAGGAGATCCGCTCGTACCAGGACGACCCTTCGGAGCAGGTCCACACGTTGTTCGACCTCGCGATGTTCGGCGACACGCCGCTGGGGCGCGAGATCGCGGGCAGCGAGGAGAGCGTTCGAGCATTGCCCGAGGCGAACCTTCGAGCCTTTTGGTCGTCGGCCTACCAGCCCGGCAACGTCGTCGTCTCAGCCGCCGGCGATATCTCACACGAAGAAGTCGTGGCGCTGGTTACGCGAGCGTTCGGGAGCGGCGAAGCCAACCCTTCGAGCTTCGAAGCTGCGCCAGCTCTCCCGGCGGGCGAGCGGATCATGACCATCAGGCGCGACACGACTCAGGCCCAGCTGTGCCTGGGAGTGCCCGGCTTGCCGCGCGACCACCCGGAAGCCTGGACACTCGAGGTCTTGAACGCCATCCTCGGCGACGGCATGAGCAGTCGACTCTTCCAGTCTGTCCGAGAGGAAAAGGGTCTGGCCTACGACGTCAGCTCCTACATTATCGACTACGCGGATGCCGGCGCCCTGATCGTGTCCGCCGGAGTCGACCCCGGCAAGATCGGGCCGACGGTCGCGGCCACCCTCGTGGAGCTGGCTCGCCTGCGCGATGAACCGGTGCCGGCGGAGGAGCTGGCCCGATCGAAGTCGTACCTGGGCGGCCGGATGGAGTTGCGGCTCGAGGAGACGCGCAACGTGGCCTCGTGGCTCGGCGGCCAGGAGGCATTGCACAAGCAGGTCCTGACCCTGGACGAGGCGCTCGCCGAGCTCGAGTCGGTCACGGCGGAGCGGCTGCACCAACTCGCCGGAAGCATGTTCCGAGACGACGCCTTGCGGCTGGCCGTCGTCGCGCCGACGCGGCGTGGCCCCAAGCTGGAGTCTCTGCTGCGACTCCCGGGTGGTGCGGCGTGAGGCATGGCGGCCGGCCCCGTCGTCGACCCCAAGACGTGCCGCCGGAGGTGAAGTCGG
>CAZRUC010000268.1:0-3623 GCA_964603175.1 uncultured Anaerolineaceae bacterium | reverse complement strand
AATCTCCGGCCAACTCGCGGCTGGACCGTCCCTGGGCCTCGCCCCGCCGCTCGGGTCTACCGCGCCTCTTCGGCGGAGCGGTCGCGGGTCTGGGCCGCGGCGAGAGTGACGGTGAAGGTGCGATATTCCCCGGGCGCAAGCGAGACCGGCCAGCGGAACAGTAGCGAACTGCCCTGGTACGAGCGTTCGAAGCCGCCTTCGGAGTTGGACACAGTCTCGACCGGGTACCAGGTCAGGTTAGCCGCCGGCTCGATCTGGGCTTCGATTCGGACGCCCTCGAAGTCGTTGCCGAAGGCGATGCCCGACGCGGACGCTAGATCGCCCGGAGCGTCGTGCCGGATCCGCTCACCGCCGGCCGTTTCGTAATAGGCCGCCGGGTTGTGGCCGCCGCCGAGGAGATTGACGTTCCATTCGACCGCGATCTCGAAGTCGAGCCGCCGATCGGCGCGACTTACGACGGTCGTGACCAGCTCCAGGATCGGTTCCATGCGCCCGCCCGCGAACCGGAACGTCTTCTCGACCTCGAGCGGGTACGGAGTGCCGTCGAGCAGCACGGAGCCGCTGCGCCGGACCGCGACCTTCCCGTCGGTGAGTGTGTCAAGGACGTACGGGGCGTCGACGAAGTCGCCTAGTTCCCGGTAGGTCGCGGTCGCGAAATGCGCCGCCGTCGTGGCGCCATCGGCAGGCAGCAGGTGCACGAGCGCGCTTCGGCGTTCGTGTCGGTCATAGCTCAGGAATGCCGCGAGTCCGGGCTCCTTGGAGTTCGCCATGTCGTGGATCGTCTTGGGCCCGCCGGCCGCCGCAGCCACCGCGTCGACCGAGTCGATCGCCGGCGCTTCATCGCCCAGGGCCCGCACCTCGGCTGCGCGCTCGTGAGCGACGAGGCGTTCGTGGTACGCCTCGGGCCGGCGGCGCAGAACGGAAGCGAGAGCCACCCGGCTGGCACGTAGATCCCAGGCGGAGATTCCGGCACCCTCGGCCAGATCGACGATGACCGTCTGCCCCGGCGCCGTGACGAGAACTTCGTCGATGGCGTCGAGGTCGGTGTCCTCGAGCCTTGCTCCGTACGGCCGACCGCCGGCCGCAGCCTGGGCGGCGTCGGCGAGATCCTCGGCCGCGATCAAGTGTGAAAGCGTGGCCATGCGCATGTGGACTATGTAGATCCCGCCGAACAGGCCGTGCCAGTAGCAGTCGTTCGATTGGCCCTGGTAGAGGTGATCGATGGCGCGGTTCAACGTCGGGCCATTGGGCATCGCGTCCACTTTCCCCGAGGCGCGCAGCATCTGCTTGTGAAGGTCGTTGATTTCCCGATATCGAGCCGCGTAGTTGCGCCAGAAGCCACCACGCAGGTACCGCGCATCGGGCAGCCCCTTGTCGCGAGCGGCCTCGAGCAGGCCGACGAAGGTAGGCGCCTCGTCGGGCGGCAGGACCCACTCGGTCATCTCGACATACGAGGAAGTCGGGACGTAGACCCGCGTCGTCGGCGGCTGCCGCCAGAGCCATTCGGAGGGAGTGACGGTCGCGAGCCAGTCGGAGTTGGCCTCGATTGCCTCGAAGAGGCGGTCGACCCAGCGCTCCTTGCTCCAGCAGTAATCGAACGTTCCCGGCCATGCCCCGAACTTCTCGCCGTCGTCGCCCATCATGCCGACGAACCGGCCGTCCGGCGTCGCGCGCTCTCGCAAGTAGGAGATCACGTCGTCCACGGGCTTGAATGGGATGCGGTAGCGCAGGCCTTGCTCGGTTCCGAAGATCGTCAACCGCAGGCCTCGATCGTCGGTCGTGAACGCAGTCCACATGTCGTCCTCGCGGATCGAGGCCGCGCGCAGGTGGTTGTCGTCCAGCACGGTCCAGCGGTAGCCGGCCGCGGCGAGATCGTAGGCGAGCGACGGCTCCCAGACCCGCTCCGCGAGCCACGCGCCGGAAGGCCGCGGTCCGAACAACGCTTCCAGCTCGTCGGCCATGCGGACCAGCTGGCCGTTGCGGTCGCGGTCGGGGAGCGTGACCAGGATCGGTTCGTAGTAGCCGCCGCCGACGATCTCGACCTGGCCTCGCGCGATCAGCCGCCGGATCTTAGCGATGGCCTCCGGTCGGTTGGCCGCCATCCACTGCAGGAGCGGGCCCGTGTAGTGGAGTCCGAGGCGTATGCCTGGGTGGCGCTCCAAGGCCCCGAGCATCGGCGAGTAGGCGTGCTCGTAGACATCCTCGATGACCCAGCCGAAGTTTCCGACGGGCTGATGGTTGTGCAGGACGAGAGCCAGCGAGACGCGGCCGCCCAATATGGTTTCAGCCTGCTTCGGTACGTATTCGGCGAGCTGCCGGCCGCTTTACGTCTACCCCTGCGGCGGGCAAATACATCCGCTCGGCGTATTCGTGGAGCATCCGGAGGGTCGAGAACCGCCAGATCGTGCTGGCGATCGAGCGCTTCATCTCCGCGCACCAACCGGCAGGAACGCCGTCCTCGTCGCGATCGTAGTAGAGCGGCACGACTTCCTGCTCGAGCAGCCGGTACAGGTCCTGTGCGTCGTTGTAGTCCTGCGCGCCCTCGTCTGGGTTGGTCTCGCGACCGCCGATGGCCCAGCCGTTGTCGCCGATCCAGCCCTCGTCCCACCAGCCGTCGAGAACGGAAAGGTTCGCGACGCCGTTGCACGACGCCTTCATGCCGCTCGTCCCTGATGCTTCCAGGGGACGGCGGGGGTTGTTGAGCCAGACGTCGACGCCCTGGACCATGAACCGGGCTACGCGCATGTCGTAGTCCTCGAGGATGAAGACGCGACCGCGCAGCTGTGGCGAGCGAGAGCGGGCGAAGATCTCCTGGATCACGCCCTGGCCGGGGCGGTCGGCCGGATGGGCCTTGCCCGCGAAGATGATCTGAACCGGGCGATCCTTGTTCCAAAGCAGCCGCGAGATGCGGTCCATATCCGAGAAGATCAGGCTGGCTCGCTTATACGTCGCGAACCGTCTGGCGAAACCGATGGTGAGCGCATCGACGTCGAGGACCGACTCGAGCTCTTCGAGCACGCTCGGCGCTTCGCCGTGACGTGCGAACTGGTGGCGCAGGCGGTTGCGGGCGAAGATCATCAGCTCGAGCTTCTGGCGCTGGTGAGCGCTCCAAAGCTCGACGTCGGGGATCTGATTGGTGCGCTCCCAAAAGCGGTCCGAGCCGTTGCGCGCGTCCAGGTTGTCGAGCCTGGCGCCGAGGTAGCGATCGAACAGCTCGCCTACCGGCTGCCCGACCCAGGTCGGCATATGAACGCCGTTGGTGACCGCGAGGATCTGCTTGTCGCCCAGGCCCTGCCAGGTGTTGTTGGCCGTCACGCTGTGCAGCTTGCTGACGGCGTTGGCGGCATTGGAAAGCCGCAGCGAGAGGGCCGTCATGTCGAATTGGCGAGGATCGCCGTCCGCGCCGCGTGCGAGTTCCATGACTCGCTCGATCGGGACGCCGGTGCCCTTCTTCCCGTCGCCGTCGAATAGCGGGTTCGCGACGCGCCGGACCAGATCGGCGTCGAAACGCTCATTGCCGGCGGATACGGGGGTGTGGATGGTGAAGACGCTGTTGGAGCGGGTGCGCTCGAAGGCTTCCTCGACCGCCATGCCCTTCTCGACGAGTGCGCGGGTGCGCTCCA
>CAZRUC010000267.1:0-3630 GCA_964603175.1 uncultured Anaerolineaceae bacterium | reverse complement strand
CGACGTAGCCGCCCTCGCCCTGGATCGGCTCGACGATGATCGCCGCCACTTCGTCGGCCGGCACGAGGCGGTCGAACAGGACCTCGTCGAACCACTTGAGGTCCGCCACGTGGCCGAAGGGAGCGTGGAAGATTCCGGGAAGCATCGGCCCGAAGCCGGCGTGGTACTTCGCCTTGGACGCTGTCAGCGAGACGGAGCCGTAGGTTCGGCCGTGGAACGCGCCCAGGAACGCCACGAGGTACTGGCGCTTGGTGGCGTATCGGGCCAGCTTGATCGCGCCCTCGACCGCCTCCGTGCCGGAGTTGCTCAGGAAGACCCTGCACTTCTCCGTCATCGGAGCGATGCGAGCCATCTCTGCGCACGTCTCGGCGTAGATCGGCAGGTAGAAGTCGGCGCTGTAGTGGATCAGCTTGCCGGCCTGCTCCTGAATGGCGCGGACCACGTCGGGATGGCAGTGACCGGTCGAGGTGACGGCAATGCCGGCGTTGAAATCGAGGAAGAGGTTGCCGTCGATGTCCTCGATCGTACAGCCCTCGCCTCGCACCGGCACGACCGGGTAGGCTCGCGGCACGCTCGGCGAGGTCCACTGACGGTCGAACTCGAGGTGGGCGCGAGCCTTCGGGCCGGGCAGCTCGGTAACAATGTGCGGAACGGCGGGAGCCTGGACGAGCTTGTCCGGAGCCTGGGTCACGGTGCACCTCGACGGGTTTATGGCGGGCCGCGGAGGGTCGCAGCTGCCGCAGTGACGGATAGCCTTTATGCAGGCTGGATACTCGCGCCAGTATAGCGGAGCGGCCCCGGCCTCAGTCGACGAGAGTCTGCGACTGCTCGCGCATGAACTGCTGGACGTAGTGGAGGCCACCCGAGGCGCGACCCGTGGTGCCCGAACCCTTCCAGCCGCCGAAGGGCTGGATGCCCGGCCACGCACCGGTCGTCGCGCCGGCTCTTCGGTTGATGTAGATGACGCCGGCCTCGATGGCCTGCTCGAAGGCGTCGATCTCTTCGCGATCCTGGCTGAAGAAGCCGGCGGTGAGCCCGTAGATGCTGTCGTTGGCGAGCGCGAATGCCTCCTCCAGCGAGTCGACCGAGGCCACGGCCACGAGGGGCACGAACAGCTCGTCGCGCCAGATCCGGTGGTCGGCCGGCAGGTCGGCGACGATCGTCGGGGTGACATATCCATCGCTCCCGAAGGCCGAACCGGTCAGCCTTTCGCCACCGCAGACGATGCGGCCGTCGCGCTTCGCCTCCTCGACTGCCTCGGAGTACTTGGCGACAGCCGCGGCGTTGACCAGCGGCCCCATCCACACCTTGCGGTTCGTGGGATCGCCGATGGCGATGGCTTTCGTCTTGGCGCACAGAAGATCCAGGAAATCCTTGTACGCGGGAGCCTGGACGTAGACGCGGCTGCAGGCCGAGCACTTCTGGCCGCCAAAGCCGAAGGCCGAGCGCATCACGCCTTCGGCGGCCTCCTCGAGATCCGCTTGTGCACTGACGATGGCCGGGTTCTTGCCGCCCATCTCGACGATGACGGGCTTGGGGAAGCGGCGGCTGAATTGCTTGAAGACGTGGTTGAAGCCGATCTCATACGACCCGGTGAACAGGAGCCCATCGACCCCTTCGTTCTCCTGGAGCTCCGCGCCGACGACCTCGCCCGGGCCGCTCACCATGTTGAAAACCCCCCGCGGCAGCCCGGCCAGGTCCGCGATCTGGGCCAGCTTGACCCCACACAGCGGCGAGTCGCTCGAGGGCTTGTAGACGACGGTGTTACCGGCGACGAGCGCGCCGCCCGACGGACCGCCGGACAGTGCCATGGGGAAGTTGAAGGGGCTGATGACCGCCCACACGCCGTGCGGCTTGAGCACCGAGCGGGTATGGACGGTCGTGTCGCCGAGGTTCCCCATCGGCCGGTCGAAGCCTTCGTTTTCGTCGAACTGGTCGCAGTAGTAGCGGATCAGATCGGCCGTCTCCTCGACGTCGCCGAGAGCTTCAAGGCGGTTCTTGCCGACTTCGATGCCCATCAGCGCCGCAAGCTCCATCTGGCGCGCGCTGATCAAGTCCGCCATGCGGCGCATGATCGCGACGCGCTCCGGCCACGGAGTGCCGGCCCAGCCCGGAGCAGCGGCACGGGCGGCGGCTATCGCGTCTCGGACGTCGGTCCGCGTTCCCTTCGCAAAGTGGCCCACGAGAGAGCCATCGATCGGCGAATGCTTTTCGAATGTCTCCTTTGTCGGCCGCCATTCGCCGTTGATGAAGACGCCGTGGGTCTCGCCGAGCTCTCCCCTCGCAATCTGAAGGCCTGCGTCGTACGACGCGTGCAACTGCTCGTTGTCGTTGCGGAGGGTGGCGTAGGTGATCTTGAGCCGGGGCTCAGACGGGGCGGTCATCCGAACGCTCTCCTGGTGCGGAGCACATGGATTCTGCTGCGCCGCTCCAAGCCGCTGGCCCGCAGAACGCAGCCGTATTGGGGCTAGTCTACCGCCGCGACGGGGAACGCCGTGCCCCGGCCGTGCCCCCGAACGAGGCGCCACGGCGCCGGAGCCCAGGGTCGACGCTCCGCGTGGCCACACAGCCGATGGCGGCGCCCGAGCTGCCGCTGGAGGCGGCCGTCGTCGCATAACGGCACCGGCATCGCCCCGCGTGCCACACGAGCCGCCCTCGTGGCAGGGTATAGTCTGCGCCGGACCACGCGCCGGTAGTCACACCGGCGGGCGCCGCGCCCACCCGGGAGGCGATCCGAGCCCGGGGCAGCCCCACGTTATTCCCAGCCCGATCCCGGTCGGGCTGCTTCGGAGAGCAGGATGACGGACTCAGGACCAATTCACTCGGTGGTGCTCGTCAAGCAGGTGCCTGACACGCACAACATCACGGGCGACGTGATGACCAAAGACGGAACGATGAACCGGAACGCGCTGCCGGCCATCTTCAATCCCGAAGACCTCAACGCCCTCGAGATGGCGCTTCAGGTTCGCGAGCGCCACGGGGGTACCGTGACGGTCGTCACGATGGGCCCGCCCAAGGCCGCCAACATCCTGCGCGAGTCGCTCTTCCGCGGGGCCGACAAGGTCGTCCTGCTTACCGACCGCAAGTTCGCGGGCGCCGACACGCTGGCCACTTCATATGTGCTCAAATGCGCCGTCGAGAAACTCGGCCAGTTCGATCTGGTCTTGTGCGGCCGGCAGGCCATCGACGGCGACACCGCCCAGGTCGGCCCGCAGACGGCCGAAAAGCTCGGCATCCCGCAAATCACTTACGCCGAGACGATCATCGAGATCGCGGACGGCTCCATCGTGGTAGAGCGCGCCCTCGACTCCGGCTCGGAGATCGTCCGCTGCAAGATGCCCTGCCTGCTGACGGTCGTCGGCTCCGCCAATACGCCGCGGCCCGACTCGGTGCGCCGGCGTATCGAACTCAAGCTCGCCGCCACGCCGAACGAGTACCCTGCGCTGCGCGTCCGGTGGCCCGAGTTCGAGACCGACGAAGCTCTCGACGCCTACCTGACCGAACGCGGCCTCAAGATCCCCGTCTGGACCGCCGAGGACATCGGCGCTACGGAGGGGAGCATCGGGCTGGCCGGTTCGCCGACCCAGGTCCACAAGGTCAACTTCGTGGTCCTGGAAAGCACCGAGAGCA
>CAZRUC010000266.1:0-3665 GCA_964603175.1 uncultured Anaerolineaceae bacterium | reverse complement strand
GACGTGGAGTCGAAGAGCGCAGGGCTTCGCGGTCTTGCGTCGCTGGTGGAGGCGGCCGGCGGCGAGTCTATGGGTTGAGCCCTGCAGTCCCGGTCGATCCGGGCGAAGCGACCCTGGCGCTGATTCGCCTATTCGTTGTGCTCGTGGGCGTGGCTGCCCTCGTGACCATGGTGGCGCGGCGGATCAACCTGCCGTATACGGTCGCCCTCGTGGCGGTGGGCATGGCCGCCTCCGTGGCCGAACCTCTCAAGGTCCAGATCACGCCGCAGCTGGTTCTGGTCGTGTTGCTGCCCGCCCTCATCTTCGAGGCTTCGTACCAGACCGACTTTGGCAAGCTGCGGCCATCCCTGGCGGGAGTCGCTCTGCTCGCGGGTCCGGGCGTATTCATCAGCGCGGCGTTGATCGCGGCGGCACTGGCGCTCGGCGCGGGCTTGCCTCTACCGCAGGCCTTCGTCGTTGGCGCGATGCTCTCGGCGACGGATCCGGCCGCGGTAATCGCCACGTTCAAACGGCTTCGCACGCCGCGGCGGCTCGCGACCCTCATCGAGGCGGAAAGCGTCTTCAACGATGGGACCGGCATCGTGATCTTCGCGATCGCAGTCGACCTGGTCTCTCACCCAGCCGGTCCTCTCGATATGGGCCTGGCGTTCGTTTCGGTAGTGATCGTCAGCACGGCCATTGGTGCGGTAACCGGTTTCGTGGCGTCGCGGGTGCTCCCCAACGTCGGCGACCACCTCATCGAAATCAGCCTCTCGGTCGTGCTTGCGTACGGCACGTACCTGGCAGCCGACGCGGTCCACCAATCCGGTGTCATCGCCACTGCCGTCGCGGGCATCGTGCTGGGCAACTACGGCCGACGGCTCGGCCTGTCGGCGCGAACGGAGGAGGCGCTCGACACGGTCTGGGAGTTCGTCGGCTTCCTGGCCACGGCATTCGTCTTCCTGCTGATCGGATTCGCGATCAGCGCCAGCGCGTTGCTCGACGCTGCGGTCCCAATCGCCTGGGCGGTGGTGGCGGCGCTGGTGGGTCGCTCGATCATCGTGTACGGGCTTCTGGGGGCGTGGCGGCTCTTGAGCCGCGCCCTTGCGCGGCGACGTCCGGCCGGCGTCGGACTCCCGGGGCTGCCGGTTGCTCGGCCAGCCGCGGGAACGGGGCGGCTGGTTCGTCTGGCGCGGCTTGCCGCCGGCCGGCGCCCGGAGGCGTCCCCGTCCGTCGAGCGCGGCATCACACGCCGGCGATCCGGCACGCACAACGACGGAGAGCTTCCTATGGGTTGGCTCCACGTCATCTTCTGGTCCGGCCTGCGCGGCGCCGTCTCCACAGCCCTTGCGCTTTCGCTACCGGCCGACTTCCCGAACCGCACCCAATTGCAGGGGATCACGTTCGGCGTGGTGATCTTCACGCTGCTGGTCCAGGCCACGACGGCCGAGGTCGTGGTCGATCGGTGGGGCCAAAAGACGAAGTCGAACGATCGGGCGCCGCTTGGTGGGCGACGCGCCAGGGCGGGGGTTGCCGCCGCTGGGGGGACCGCCGATCCGGCCGAAATCACGCCGGCGCCATGAGCGAATCCCGACAGCGGTGGCGCCTGGTCTTTGCCCGCGACGAGGAAGCGCGATTCCTGTCGCATCTCGACGCCGTCAAGCTGTGGGAGCGGGCTTTCCGGCGCGGTCGGATCCCGGTTGCGACCAGCGAGGGTTTCAGCCCGAGGCCACGCGTCGTCTTCGCCGCGCCACTGCAACTTGGCATGCTGGCGGAGCACGAGCTTGCCGACCTGTTCCTGGCCGAACGTCTCACATTGCCCGACCTCCGAGCGCGACTGACTGCCGGCATGCCGCGCGGTTATCGGGTGGTGGATCTCCGTGACGAATGGGTCGGAGCGCCGGCCCTGGCGCCGCAACTCGTGGCGGCCGACTATCGGATGGTTCTGCTCGGCGTCGAGCGTGCAGATGCCGACGCGGCCATTCAGGCCCTGCTGACTGCCGGGAAGCTGCCGCGTGAAAAGCGCCGCGAGGACAAGGTCGTCGCCTACGACCTGCGGCCCCTCGTGCTGGGATTGCGGTCGCGTGAACTCGGCGACGGGGCGCCTGGCGCTGAGCCCGCCGTTTCGAAGGTGGGTCTGTGGATGCGTCTCCGCCACGCGCAGGAGGGCGGCAGCGGCCGCGCCGAAGAAGTCGTCGCGGCCCTAGCCGACGCGCTGCCCGGCCATTCGGCGGCCGGCCCGTCCCAGCCGCCAACTATTGAATTCGTCCAGCCGGTTCGTGAGCGGCTCTGGCTGGCGGGTGACCTGGCGGGCGAGGCCGTCACCTGAAGGTCGGGGCGCCGCCGGGTCGGCGCAAACCACCTCCGCGGGCTATTTGACGCGTCTTCCGTCCAGCCGTACACTCCCACTTCGCGCCCCGGGAAGCCGGGGGCGTCTTCGTGTCGTGCACCCGGGGGCTCCAGCCCCGTCAACTCCCTGAGGACCCATGTACGCAGTCATCGAGACCGGCGGAAAGCAGTACCGCGTCGAACTCGGCACCGAGCTCGAGGTGGAGTTGCTGGACGTAGAGCCGGGGCAGGAGATCAATCTCGAGCGCATCCTACTGATCGCGGATGGCGACAACGCATCCGTCGGCCAGCCGATCGTCGCTGACGCCGCCGTCAAGGCGATGGTTCTGCGCCAGGATCGCGGCCCGAAGACGATCTCATTCAAGTACCGGCCCAAGGCGCGCAGTCGCGTCAAGAAGGGCCATCGCCAGGAGCTGACGGTCCTCAAGATCACCGACGTCCGGCTCGGCGACAAGAGCGCTGCTGCCGAAGCTCAGGAAGTCGCCGACAAGGCGAAGGCCGAGCACGATCTAGTGGTTGCCGCCGCTACGCGGCAGGCGGCCGAGGATGCGTCGCTCGCAGCCCGGTTGGCAAAGCGCGCTCGCACCGGCGAAGACGCCGATGCCGACGGCGGCAAGCCCGCTGCCAAGCCTTCCAGCAAGACCGCCAAGGCGCCCGCTGGGGCTGCGGCGAAGACCACTAGCGCCGCTAAGCCGGCGAAGGCCAAGGCCGAACCGAAGACCGAAGCCAAGTCGAAGGGCGCCGCCGAGCCAGCCCCGGCAGCCGATGCCCCGAAGAAGCGCGCGCGGACCAAGAAGGACGAATAGCGATGGCCCACAAGAAGGCAGGATCGAGTTCCAAGAACGGCCGCGATAGCGTTGGCCAGCGCCTCGGCGTCAAGGCCGGCGACGGCCAGTTCGTGACCGCCGGCTCGATCATCGTCCGCCAGCGCGGCATGACGTTCAAGGCCGGCCAGGGCGCGGGCCTCGGCCACGACTACACCGTTTTCGCGACCGTGGACGGGACCGTCCACTTCGAGCACGAGACGCGCACCAAGAAGCGGGTACGCGTCGCCGGGCTGGCGGGCGAATAGCCCGCTCCACCCTGTATCAGACGACCACCGACGAGAGCCGTACGGAAGGCGCCTGGGAGTAACAAATGAAGCCGAAGATCCATCCCAAGTACCAGCAGGCCACGGTTCACTGCGCCTCGTGCAAGACGGTTTTCGAGATTGGCTCGACCCGATCCGAGTTGCGCGTGGACGTGTGCAGCAACTGCCACCCGTTCTTCACAGGCAAGCAGGTGATCCTCGACACCGCCGGTCAGGTCGAGCGCTTCCAGCGGCGCCTCGAGCGCGC
>CAZRUC010000265.1:0-3678 GCA_964603175.1 uncultured Anaerolineaceae bacterium | reverse complement strand
TCGAATTGAACGGGAGCACGTCGCTCATTGGATTCGTCGTCGGCGGACGGCCCGATCCGCCGCTGGAAAAGGTCTCTCCCAGACACAGTCAGCGCCTCCGGGACCGGTCTGGGGACGGTCCATGGATCGAGCCATGGGTGAAGTTGCCCGGTTACGCGTATAGCGAGCTCTTGAGCGGGCTCGGCGTTCACTCGGTTGCCTACGCGCCCGTTCGTACCGACCGGCAACTCATCGGCCTGCTCGCAGTCCATGCCGAGGGCTCAGTCGAGGAAGTATCGGTCGCCGAAGTCCTGCCCGCTCTCGTCGAATTCGCCGATCTGGCCGGCGCGCTGATCGGGCGTGATGTGGCGCAACGAACGGAGGTCGGCCGAGGTCGCGACCGCATCTCGAGCGTCATCCATCGCGGAGCCTTCCATCCCGTCTTCCAACCGATCGTAGACCTCGCGAGCGACTCGATCGTCGGTTATGAGGCCCTCACCCGCTTCGCCGATGCAGGCGATCCTGAGCCCCTCTTCGCCATGGCGGCGGCGGTCGGCCTCGGGATCGAGCTCGAGACCGCCACTCTGCGGGCTGCCCTTGCGGCCGCCGAGGACCTGCCGAGCTCCACATGGCTCAACGTCAACGCATCACCGGACCTGATACTCGCTCGAGAGCCGCTTCATGCGCTGCTCAAAGGGGGACGCGGGCGGCGTCTCGTGTTGGAGGTGACAGAACACATTGCCATTGCCGACTACGCGGCGTTCAGAGTTGCGATGGCGGCGCTGGGGCCGAAGGTTGAATTCGCCGTGGACGACGCCGGGGTCGGGTTTTCGAGCCTGCGCCACATCCTGGAACTTCACCCGGCCTTCGTGAAGCTCGATAGGTCGCTCGTGGCCGGGCTCGAATCCGATCCGGCGCGTCAGGCGATGATCGTGGGCCTGCGCCATTTCGCGCTCGCCACAGGATGCCGGCTGATCGCCGAGGGCGTCGAAACCGAGGCCGAATTATCGGTGCTGCGTACCCTGGAGATCGGCTTGGGCCAGGGGTATCTACTCGGACGGCCTCTCCCCGTCGACGAAGTCTGCCGGCCCGGCGACGAGCATTCTCGGCCCGAGGACCCCGGGAAGCCCTAGCTTCGGCCGGCCGCCCTGTCCGGAGTGGGGCCCGGACCATCTCCAGAGCCGCCCTGCTCCGGGTCGAGGGCCTGGCCGCGCGCCAGAGCCAGCAGATCGGCCGACTCCTGCTTGGCGGCGGCAGCGTCCCCCGTCGACTGGACGAGCGACCGCTCCTCGCGTTTGTCGGCGGCCTCGCGCAGCAGAGTGTTGAACTGCTCGTTAAGCAGCTCGTCGCCTTTTCGCGTCATCGATGGTCCTTCCCTGTCAACACCGCCAAAGCATGCGCCTCCGCCGACGGGAAGGCAATCGACGCTCAGGAGCGGTTCCGCCAGCCCCGGTTCGACGCCGAAGGGCCGGTTGGGCCGCGCCGCTGGCGCAACAGGGTGTCGATTTCCTCCCTGAGGCGGCGTCCAAACGTTGCGCGCACGAGCCACTCCAGGTAGTCCGTGTCGTAGCGGGCGATCTCGCCCAGCGACCAGCCGGCGTAGCGTCCGAAGTCGAGCACCGTGCCGGACGGGTGACCCGGGGGCGGGCCGGCGTGGCCGGTCTCCGGCTGGGCTGCTCGCGTCGGACCCCCCGCGGGCGCGCTCGACTCGGTGGGAGGCGTCGGTGGCGCGAGCTTCCGGGAGTCATCTGCCGCGGACAGTACGGCATCGTACGAGGCTCGCCGAGCCGGATCGCCTAGCACGTCCCAGGCATCGTTTATGGCAATCATGCGGGCCGCGTCGCCGCCCAGATCCGGGTGGTATTTTCGGGCAAGGATGCGATAGGCCGCCCTGATGACATCCGGCTCGGCGCGAGGGTGGACCTGTAGGACTTCGTAGTGATCGGGCATCGCGAAGAGCCTACATCCTTGCCAATTTCGTTTTCTCGCCGCAAAACGTTTCCCGCCCGCACCGGCCAACCCTGCCAGAATACGCGGCCAAGACGGGGCCCACGCGGACGACCAGAGGTAGAACACGTGCCCAAATGCTCACGGCTGTTGTTGGCCGGTGCCGGATTGCCTGGTCACAGGATCGTGCTGGGGATCTTGGCCGCAGCCACAGCCTTGGCCATGACCGCAGGACCCACCATGGCCGCGGTCCCGCCCGTGTTCAACAACATTCCGGCCACTCTCCCCGGCAATGTGAGCAGTGTCGGTTTCGAAGCTACGGGCACCACCGAGCTCGGCGATCTGATCGAGCTTGGGCCGGGCACGAGAGCCAGCGAGAACGTGCCGGTCACGATCCTAATGTCGATCTGGGCCTGCCAATCTGGTGGCGGCGCGAACTGCGTCACGACTCCGGGGGCCACGTGGCCTCAGGCTCTGACGCTCAGCCTGTACTCGGTTGATGACACGGCGCCCATTCCCGCCGTCGGCTCAACGCTGCTCACGGTTACGACGATCTTCGATCTGCCGTTTCGGCCGTCGTTTGACCCGTCAGGGCCTTGCGCGGGCAAGGGCACGGGCTGGTGGTCCACCACCGACAAGCTCTGCTACAACGGCATGATCCATCCGGTCACTTTCACCCTTCCGGCGGGCGTCACCTTGCCCGACGAATTCATCTGGGGCGTTTCGTTCACCACCGCGCATTACGGCCCCGGCCACACCGGCATTGACGGCTACTGGAACTCACTGAATGTCGCGGTGAAGACGTTCGACAAGCCGGCTTACGGAACCGACGTTGAGCCGGACTCGGCCTTCATAGCCAGCGCCAACGCCGGAACCGGGACGTTCCACGACGACCAGGGCGGCTGGAAAGACATCGCTCCACTGGCCTGCTTCGGCATCGACTGCGCGATCAAGGATCCTCTCGCGACGCCGAGTCCCACTCTCACGATCACTGCATCGCCGACCCCGGTGGCGTCACCGAGCGCAGTGGCCACCGAAAGCGCCACGCCTTTCCAATCGATCGCCGGCGCGACCGCGACCCCGTTCCAATCACTGGCAGGCGCCACAGGCATCGGGCCACTGATTACGCCTCCGACGACAAGCTCGGGAGGCACGTCCGGCAGCGAGTCTTCCCCGCTGACTGCGCTCTTGCTGTGCCTCGCTTTGGGCGCTCTCGGCCTTCTCATCGCGCGGTCCCAGGGCCGGCCAAGCCGCGACCGTCGAACATAGCCAGGGACCGGCTACAGGAATGCGGCCGCAGCAGCCGCGTCGGCGCCCGTTCCGATGTCCCGCAACTCCCATCGCTCTTCGTGGATGGTCGACTCACCCGGCATCAGTCGAACCAGCGGGCCCAGGCTTTCGAGTTCGATCGTGCGCTCGTCGCAGTAGATCTGGACATTCGAACCCAGGTCGGCGTGAACGGCAGCAACTGCCGGGTCGAACCGTTTCACGAACAGCAAGCCGTCTCGCAGGTAACCTGCCGAGCCCCTGTGGCTCAGGAAACCCAGCTTGAACGGCTTGGCTGGGCGTCCGGTGACTGTGATGGCGCGCTCCCCTATCGACATCCGATCGTCGGCCCAGGACGAGTAAGGCCACAGCACCAAGACCTGGTTGGGCTCGAGGATGTGTTCGGCGACCGTGATGGGCAGCTCCACGACTGCCACGCCCCCAAGGCGCAACTGGGTGATCGCCCAAGGCGAAATCTCGAGGGTG
>CAZRUC010000264.1:2156-3715 GCA_964603175.1 uncultured Anaerolineaceae bacterium | reverse complement strand
TCAGCCAGTACCACACCGCATCGCCGACGGTAAGGGACAGCATGCCGAAGCCGAAAAGCGCCCACGCGAAAGGCCGCGCCGGTCGATTGAGCCGGAGGCCGGCGAAGATGGCGACAACGGCCAGGGACTCGGTGGTCAGGTAGACGACCGCGCGCTGGTATGGCCCCATGAAAGGTGTGTAATAGACGCCCAGCGCGACGCCGCCGAACAGCAGGATCGCGAGCCACACCCGGGAGCGACCCCCCGCCCCGACCATCATCTAACCGTCTCCGACTCCCATCCGGCCCTTCCAGCGGGAACCACGTGTGTGCCGCCTACGCCGGCCAATACGCGCTCAACGTAGGCGGTATTCCACCGCTCACATAGACGTCGGTCGGTCCGGCGGCGCGGGCGATAGTCCTTCTCGACGAGGCCGGATACTCAAACGGCGGACGAGCTGACACGGGGTCGAGCGGGCCTGTTGGGTTCGAGCCCGCCCGGCGCGCCTGCGCGAGCGCTTGGTGAGACGCGCGGCCACTCCCCTTGAAGCCTGCTACGGTCCGAGCATGACCGACGATCTGGCCACACAGGTGGACGAATACTTCGACGGGTTGCTCGTAAAACCCGACCCGATCCTGGAGGCCGCGCTTGGGGCGGGCCTCGCCGCCGGCATGCCGCAGATCCAGGTTTCGCCCACACAGGGCAAGTTCTTGCACCTGCTGGCGCGGATCCAGGGCGCGCGCCGGATCCTGGAGGTCGGCACGCTGGCCGGCTACAGCACGATCTGGCTCGGTCGGGCACTCCCGCCGGATGGCCGTCTGATCAGCCTCGAGGTTAACCCTCGGCACGCCGAGGTCGCTCGGGTCAACCTGCAACGAGCCGGGCTCGACACCCTCGCCGAGGTGGTGGTCGGTCAAGCCGTCGATTCGCTGGCGGCGCTCGTCGAGGAGAGTGTCGAACCCTTCGACCTCGTCTTCATAGACGCAGACAAGGAACACAACCCGGATTACGTCGTCTGGGCTGTCCGCTTGTCCCATCCCGGGAGCGTCATCGTCGTCGACAACGTGGTCCGCCAGGGCCGTGTCGTCGATGCCGAGAACCGCGACCCGAACATCACGGGGACGCGCCGGATGTTCGAGATGATCGCGCACGAGCCACGACTCGAGGCGACGGCCGTGCAAACGGTCGGCCTGAAAGGCTACGACGGCTTCGCGATTCTGCGCGTCAGGGACTGAGGCAAACGGAAATGGCCGCCACCAATGAGCAACACCCGAACGCGGCCGTGTACCGGCGCACCGCCGATGCACTCCGGGCGGGGGACCTTGCAAGTCTCGGGGCCCTCGTGGACAAGGATGTCGTCTGGCACGTTCCTGGTCACCACTCTCGCGCCGGCGATATTCGAGGCCGCGACGATCTACTGGCGTGGTTGGCCGGGCTGATCGAGATCGGGTTCTGGCTGAGTGAGCACGACGTTTTCGGGAACGACGAGCACGTCTGCGCGCTCAGTTACATGGGCGCTCGCCGACCCGGCCTCGAAGTCGAGACGCGGGTCGTGAGCATCTTCCACTTCCGCGACGGCC
>CAZRUC010000264.1:0-2056 GCA_964603175.1 uncultured Anaerolineaceae bacterium | reverse complement strand
CCCGGCCTCGAAGTCGAGACGCGGGTCGTGAGCATCTTCCACTTCCGCGACGGCCGCCAGGTCGAACGCTGGTTCTTCCCCGAGGACGCCGCGGCGTGGGACCGGATCTTCGCCTAGCAGGGAGCGCGCTCTGGAGCGGGATCGTTGCAGGGTGCCTCTCGGCTCGGAGACGCGCGTCGCACGCCGTCGAGCCGCCGGCCCAGGCCTCTTACGATGCTGCCGACCGACCAAGTCGACCGGTGGCCGGCGGGACCATCCGCGTGAGCCCCCGCGAGGCGGTTCTGCTCAGCCTCGCGAATCAGCTCCCGGTTTCGTTGCTTGACCAACAACAGCCGCTGGTCCGGGCCGTTTGGAAACATTACGGGCCACCGAAGCGGCTCTTGGGCGCGATATACCCCGCTGTCGGGGCGGAGCTCAGGTCCCGGGCGCCTCTGAAGTCGGGTTCTCCCGCCGGCCCACTCGAGCGTACGGCTGCCGGTGCAGCAGTGACGACCATGGCCACCATGGCCACCGTCACAACGAGCACCGCGGCCCCGGCCGCGAAGAGGAGCACGGATCGAATGAATCTGTTCACTGCCTACACTTCCGCCTGAAGCTCGTAGATCTCGCTGGTGGGATGGCCTGCGCGGTCGTGGACCCGCAGGACCGCTTCGCGGCTCGGCCCGCTGGCGAGGCAGAAGACCTTGCCCTTCTCGGGATCGAGCCAGGCGCGCTCGAAATGGACGCCCTCGGCGGCCTCGAGATCGAGGTCGCGTTCATGCGCCTCCTTCAATTGCTGCGCCGTCACGCCTTCGAACCCCGAATGAACATCCATGAACCTGGTCATCACCTTCTCCTGTGCGGCTTGTCCTTGTGCAGCCAAGGCTGGCGATTCCGGGGTCCGCGGTCATCGTGCTTCCGGCCGAGCGGCTGGGGAAGACCACCTGGCGGGCATCGGTCATTCGACCGATGACCTATTCGACCCGATGGGTAGACTCGGCGGCATGACGCGCATGGGCCCCCGGTCATCCCCGATCCTGATCGGACGGGACGACCTGCTCGAACTGGCCGAACGTCGCCTGCAGGAGTCGGCGGCCGGTCGAGGGCAGTTCCTGTTGCTGGCGGCCGAAGCCGGCATCGGCAAATCCAGATTCATGACAGCCATCGGGACGAAGGCGCGCGCTGCGGGCTTCCGAACGGCTGCGGGTTTCCTCGCTCCCCAGGACCGCGACGTGCCGGCGGCGTCGCTTCTCGACATGGCGCGTTCGATGACGCGAGCTGAGCCGTGGGCCAATCTCGGAAGAAAGCTGCTCGATTTGGCCGATGCGACCGTGGCGGCTCCGCAGCCCAGGCGCCGGGTGCTGATCCTCGAGGCCGTCGATCTCCTCGTCGCTGCGCTCGACGGCCCCACCATGTTCGCCTTCGACGACCTGCAATGGGCAGACAACCTGAGCCTGGAAATCCTGAGCGAGCTGGCTCGCGCGACCCGCGAGCGAACGCTGCTGATCGTCGGGGCCTACAGAACCGACGAACTAGCGCCGGACGGCATGCTGCGGGAGTGGCGAGCTCGGCTCCTTACACAGCGCTTCGCCGAAGAGGCGCGACTCATGCCGCTGACGCTCGAGCAGACGGCGCTTATGACCACGCTCATGCTCGGGACCGGGCTGCCGGCCCCGCGCGACGTCGTGGCCGCCGTTTACCAGCGGACAGACGGCGTCCCTCTGCACATCGAGGAGCTACTCGGGGCAATCACCGATGAGGAGCGGACGGACAGCCGAGCGATTCGGGACGCTGCCGTGCCGGACACACTGGAAGACGCGATTCTCCAGCGCATCGGCCGCCTGACCCCAGAAGCGCAAGCGGTCGCCCGCTCCGGCGCTGTGATTGGGCGGTGCTTCGTGCCGGAAGTCCTCGCCGGCATCATGGACGTGCCCGCCGATTCGCTCGAAGAACCCCTGCGCGAGCTCATCGATGAACACGTCCTCGACCCGCCGGGCCTGCGTGGGCTCTACGACTTCCACCATCAGCTGCTGCGCGACGCCCTCTACGGCAGCCTGCCCGAGGGCCAGCGCCGCCG
>CAZRUC010000263.1:0-3743 GCA_964603175.1 uncultured Anaerolineaceae bacterium | reverse complement strand
CCCGCGACATTCAGCTTGGAAGGCTGACGCTCTACCGACTGAGCTACTCCCGCCCGGTTGCCTTCGATTGTTAGCCTGCGGCCGCATCAACGGCGCTTCCAGCCTAGCGAACAGAGGGTAAATGTCGCCGTTGGGCCTCCAGAGAGCCCAACCAGGCTTAGCACCACGCTCGTACAGCGTATAACTGTACCGGATTCCGCGGATCTCACGCTCAACGACAGCGTGTAATTGAACGCTGACGCTCATGCGTCCAAATGCGACTTCCTGCGAGGCGTCTTCTGTCACCCAGGTGCCCTCGTGGAGCGTTTCGCGTCGTGCGCACGTTGGGTTGGCCGAATGGGCGGCTATGCCCCTCCAGATGGTGACAGAGCCCAGCCCGTAAGGACGGGCCAACCCGTTCGGGCATCTCCTCGACGGTGTTTGATCGTCGGTGGCGATGGCGGGCCGCATCCATTGCCTCGGGAAATGCCCGGCCTCGACGAAGCCTTTCACAGAACCCCGAAAAGCTGACGGTGTCGAGCGTCGCAATCGATCGACACTTACACGGCTCTCATCGCGACGGACAGCCGCTAATGACGGCGTCGTTCTCGGTGCGCGCGAAGCCTATCTAGGTGGACTGAACCACCCTGTCTTTGATCGAGACCCGTCGCTCCCGTCTCTATAGTTGATCCGTGCCCGCGCCGATCCTGGCCACCAAGCTCTACATCCCACCTTCGCGGCGAAGGGTCGTCCTCCGTCCGCGACTGGTCGAGCGGCTGAACGAAGGCCTCGCTGCCGGCAACAAGCTGACCCTGGTCTCCGCTCCTGCCGGCTTTGGCAAGACCACCCTGATCGGCGAATGGGTCGCGGGCTGCGGGCGACCGGCGGCGTGGCTCTCGCTTGATGAAGCCGATAGCGACCCCAGCCGCTTTCTGACCTATTTCATCGCGGCTCTACAGACGGTTGCACCCGGGATTGGAGAAGGGATATTGACTGTGCTCCAATCGCCGGAGCACCCGCCGCTCGAGTCGACGCTGACGGCAATGCTCAACGACATCAACGCCATCCCGAGCGATGTCGTGCTCGTTCTCGACGACTACCACGTCCTCGACGCCAAGCCGGTAGACGATGCGTTGGCCTTCCTCGTCGAGCACTTGCCGCCCCAGATGCACCTGGTCATCGCCACCCGTGAGGATCCCGCGCTGCCCCTGGCCCGACTGCGCGCCCGAGGCCAGTTGACCGAGCTGCGCGCAGCCGATCTGCGCTTCACCCCGTCCGAGGCCGCCGGCTTTCTGCACGAGGTCATGAGCCTCGACCTCTCCACGGAGGAGGTCGCGGCGCTCGACGCCAGGACGGAAGGCTGGATCGCCGGTCTGCAGCTGGCCGCGCTCTCGCTGCAGGGTCGTGCGGATGCCGCTGGCTTCATCGAATCATTCGCCGGCAGCAACCGCTTCGTGCTCGACTATCTGGTCGAGGAGGTCCTGCAGCGGCAATCCGAACCCGTGCAGACCTTCCTGCTGCGGACGTCCATCCTCGATCGGCTCTGCGGCCCCCTCTGTGATGCCGTGCTGCTGGACGCCTCGGCCCCCGGTCAGGAGACCCTCAAATACCTCGATCGAGCCAACCTGTTCATCGTCCCCCTCGATACCGAGCGGCGTTGGTATCGCTACCACCATCTGTTCGCCGGTCTGCTGCGGCAGCGGCGCGGGGAGAGCGCGGTCTTGTCCGGGGGCGAGGACGAGGACCACCTTCGCGCCAGCGAGTGGTTCGAGGCCAACGGCCTCGAGATCGAAGCCTTCCAGCATGCTGCCGCCGGCCATGACGTCGAGCGGGCCGAGCGCCTCATCGAGGGGCGGGGGATGCCGCTCTACTTCCGGGGCGCGCTGGTCCCCATCCTTCACTGGCTGGAGTCGCTCCCGACGACCGTGCTCGATGCCAGGCCGTCCCTGTGGGTGACCTATGCCCAGGCGTTGCTCAGCTCGGGCCAGAACACCGGCATCGAGCCGAAGCTCCAGGCCGCCGAACGAGCGCTGCAGGACGCCAGGGCGGACGACCGGACCCGGGATCTCGTAGGACGGATCGCTTCCGTGCGGGCCTTTCTGGTGTGGAGCCCGGACCAGGTCGAGACGATCATCGCCCAGTCGCGCCGTGCCCTGGAGTATCTGCACCCCGACAACCTCCCGTTCCGCACCGCCGCTGCCCTCAATCTGGGCCACGCCTACGTGCTCCTGGGCGACCGCTCCGGGGCGCGGCAAGCCCTTACGGAAGTGACAGCGATCAGCGCGGCATCGGGGAACACGATCTACGAGATCCTGGGGTCGATCGGTCTGGGCTTCATCCAGGAAACAGACAACCAGCTCGGTCTTGCGGTCGAGACCTATCGGCACGCCATTGAGCTGGCAGCCGGTCTGCCGTTTCCCTTCGTCTGCGAAGCCCACCTGGGCCTGGCCCGTGTGCTCTACCAGTGGAACGCCCTCGACGCCGCCCGACAGCACGGGGAACAGAGTATCCAGCTGGCACGCCAGATAGCGGACACCGACCGACCCGTCGCCTGCCAGGTGTTGCTCGCCCGCCTGGCGCTGGCCGAGGGCGATGTGGCCGGTGCGGCGGCGATTCTGGCGGAGGCCGATCAGGCCGCGCGCCAGCATGACTTCGTGCTCCAGGTCCCCGAAGTCGCCGCCGCGCGGGTGCTGACGTTCCTTCGCCAGGGCGACGTGGCGGCGGCCGCGCACCTGGCCCAGGCGCACGAGTTGCCCCTCAGCCAGGCTCGGGTCCACCTCGCCCAGGGAGATCCCACCGCGGCGCTAGCGGTGCTTGAGCCGTATCGCCGGCGGATGGCGGAGAAGGCCTGGGCGGACCAGGAACTAATGGCCCTGGTCCTGCTGGCCGTTGCATTCGATGCCCATGGCGAGCGGGCCAAGGCCGTGGAGGTGCTCGACGAAGCCCTGGCGCTGGCCGAGCCGGGCGGCTTCATCCGCCTCTTTGTCGACGAAGCGGCGCCGATGGATCATCTGCTTCGCGGGGCCCTGTCTCGGGGCAATTCGCCGGACTACCTCCGGCGCTTGCTGGCGGCGTTCCCCGCATCTGGGCGCGGGCAGGCTGCCCCCTCGAGGGCGGCGGCCGCCGGGATCGGTCTGGCGGAACCCCTCAGCGCGCGGGAGTTCGAGGTTCTCGATCTCATCGCTGCTGGGCTGACCAACCAGCAGATCGCAGCCAGGCTGTATCTGTCCCTGCACACGGTCAAGTCGCACGCCCGCAACATCAACGCCAAGCTCGGTGTGAGCAGTCGCACGCAGGCAGTCGCCACGGGACGAGCCCTGGGACTCCTGCCCGATGGTCGCTACCCAGGCGCCTGAGCCGGACACCTTCGGCCGGGAGGGGCCGGCCGGCCGGACGGTCCGCCGGCTCGACCCTCTCCGCCCTCCAGGACGCCCGCGAATAGTCCCCCGAAATCGCTCCTTTGAGGTATGACACTCATACCGTCGAGAGGGCACGCTGCCTGTGCAGGCCAGCGCCAGGGGCTGCCAAGGACCGGCCGGCCTGAGCCAGATGTGAGCGAAACACACCAGGGAGAACAGCCATGACATCTTCCAGAAGGACCGCAGCCATCGTTGGTCTGCTGTTCCTGATTGCCACCGTATCGTTCAGCGCGGCCGATACGCTCATCAAGGGGGTTCTGGATCGCCCGAACTCCTTGATCGGTGCTTCCGGAGACGCCACCGCGCTGGCCGCCGGCGCGCTCCTCGCATTCGTCGACGGCCTCG
>CAZRUC010000262.1:0-3762 GCA_964603175.1 uncultured Anaerolineaceae bacterium | reverse complement strand
GACCTGCGCCGGCGTGACGCCATCGACTCCGGCCGCGAAACAGCCCCCCTGCTAGTGGCCGCAGATTCGCTAGTCATCGAGACAGACGGCATCGGGTTCGACGAGTCGGTCGAGGCAGTCACTCGCGCCATCCGCGAGGCTGCCGAGGGCCGGGCCGCTACGGCCGAGAGCGCCGAGGAGAAGGACAGAGATGGCCTCTAACCCGCTTCCGGTTTTCCCGCGCTTCACCGGCCTGGTGCTGCGCTTCGTGGCACGCTGCACCGCGCGCATCCGCGTCGAAGGGCTCGACAACTTCCCGCGAACCGGGGCGGCGCTGGTCATCGTCAACCACTGCTCCAACGCCGACGGGACGCTGATGATGGCTTACGTGGTCCCGGAGATTCGCCGCAAGATGGGCTGGCTCGGCAAGGAAGAGTCGATGCATTGGCCGGTCATCGGCTGGGCCATGCGCCAGAACGGCGTCTTCGGCGTGCGCCGCGGTGCCGGCGACCTCGAAGCGTTCAAGACCGCCAAGAACGTCCTCGACGAAGGGCGAATCCTCGTCATCTTCCCCGAAGGCACCCGTTCGCCGACCGGCGCTCTGCAGGAAGCCAAGGAAGGAGCAACGGTCCTGGCCGTCCGCAGCGGCGCGCCGATCGTCCCGATCGCGGTCGTTGGCTCGCAGCGGTTCTGGGGCAAGGGCAAGCGCATCCCACGCTTCGGCAGCCGCGTGACCATCAGGGTAGGGAAGCCGTTCACGCTCGCGATGGAGAAGGGCCCCGGCATCAACCGCCACGCGGCGATGGCGGCCTCCACGACGGAACTGATGCGCCACATCGCCGAAATGCTCCCGCCGGAACAGCGTGGCGTCTACGCCGATTCGGTCACGACCTGAAGCCACCAACCGCGGGCTCACGGCGAGACAAGGGCCCGGCTGGGGCCCACATTCCAGGGCGAGTGCGATACTTAAGCGCAATGGGTAACGTTCAAGAGGTCCGCATTGCCAAGCGCACGGGGTTCTGCTACGGCGTGCGCGAGGCAATCGACAAGGCCAAGGAAGCCGCGGCCGCCGGCAAGGTGACGCACACCCTCGGTCAAGTCGTCCACAACGAGGGCGTGATCGCGGCGCTCCAGGCGCAGGGGATCGAGACCGTCGAATCGCTCGATCAGGTCGGCGAAGGGGCGGCGGTCGTGATTCGCGCCCACGGCGTTCGGCCGGACGTGCTCGCCAGGGCGGAGTCCCGCGGCCTGGACGTCATCGACGGCACCTGCACCTGGGTGATCCAGGAGCAGCGCGAGATAACGAAGCTCGTGGATGAGGGTTACACCATCGTCCTGCTGGGCACGCCGCGCCACCCGGAGGTCGTCGGCCTGCTGGGATTCGCCCCGGACTCGATCGTCGTCGACGAGGAAGAGGACTGGGAGACGATTCCGCGGCGAAAGAAGATGGCCCTGCTGAGCCAGAGCACGCAGCCGCCCTGGAAGTTCGAGAAGCTCGCCGCCTTCATGGTGAGCCGCTGCCACGAACTCAAGATCGTGAATACGGTCTGCCCGGTCACGATCCGCCGTCAGGAGGACACCGTCGAAGCGGCGCGCAGCGTCGATCTCATGGTCGTCGTCGGCGGACGCTCGAGTGCCAATACGAAAGAGCTGACACGTCTCTGCAGCATCGTAGGCACGCCTGCGATCCAGATCGAGTCCGAGGTCGACCTGACGGACGCCACGGTGTTCGGCGACGCCCGTGTGGTCGGCGTCACCGGCGGCACCTCCACCCCGATCGAGGACTTGCGCTGCGTGGCGGAGCGGATCCTGCTTCTCGCGGGAACGGCCGAAGCGGCGGCGAAAGCGAACGAGCTCGCGAATGCGTCCCTGGCGGCCGCCGCTACCCCGGCCGGCCGCACGACGTCCTTGCCGGGCCCGCAGGTGACCTTCGCGAACTGACCGCGCACGGCCCTTCAGCCGCTGGAGCGCTCGACCCCCCATAATCCGCGGGTGACCCCACTACCTGTCGTGGCCGTCGTCGGCCGCCCCAACGTCGGCAAGAGCACGCTTTTCAACCGCATCGTCGGCCATCGGACCGCGATCGTGGAGGACCGCGCCCGCACCACCCGCGACCGTATCTACGGCGACGCGGAGTGGAACGGGCGCCGCTTCATCGTGGTCGACACCGGCGGGCTGGAGATCAGCCCCGGCGACGCGATCGAGGAAAAGGTCCAGGACCAGGCCCGCCTCGCCATCGCCGAAGCCGATCTGATCGTTCTTGTCGTGGATTCGATCGCCGGTCTCACCCCTGCCGACCGAGAGGCGTCCGACCTACTCCGCGTCGCTAAGGCGCCCGTGCTCGTCGCCGCCAACAAGGCCGACAACGACAAGCGCGAGCTGGAGGCCGCCGAGTTCTACTCGCTCGGCTGGGAAGAGACATACGCCATCAGCGCGGCCCACGGTCGCGGCGTGGCCGACCTCCTAGACGCGGTCGTCTGGGCGCTGCCGGCGGAGACTGAGGCCGAGATCGAGCGCAAGCGGCGCGAAGTCGAAGCCGATGAATGGGCCCGCACGATGGCCGAGGGCAAGATCGGACGCATCCACCGCGGCAAGGATGAAGCGGTCGAGGTCGAGCCCGACGACGAGGATGCGACGTTCGAATTCCCCGACGAAACGGATCAGGCGATTTCGATCGCGCTCGTCGGGCGGCCTAACGTCGGCAAGTCGAGCCTCCTCAACTCGCTGCTGGGGGAGGAGCGGGCGATCGTGAGCGACATCCCCGGAACCACGCGCGACGCGATCGACACACACCTCGTCTGGGGCCGCAGCGAGATCGTCCTGATCGACACGGCTGGGATCAGACGTCCCGGGAAAGTGGCCAGCGGGCCGGCCGCCGAGCGCTATTCCACGCTGCGCGCGCTGAAGGCCGTTGGCCGGGCAGACGTCGCCGTACTGGTGATCGACGCCCCCGACGGTCTGACCGCACAGGACGCGCACGTGGCCGGCTTCGTCCTAGAAGAGGGCCGCGGCCTGGTGCTGGCCGTGAACAAGTGGGACATCGTCGCCGACAAGACCGATCGAACCTTCGACGACTACGCGTCGTCCATCCGCGCGGAGGTCCCTTTCCTGGAGCTGGCGCCGATCGTGTCGATAAGCGCTAAGACCGGCCAGCGCGTCAGCAAGGTTCTCGAGCTGGCCGTGGACATCTGGGGCGAGAGGCGAAAGCGGATCCCCACGCCGGAACTCAACCGCGTGGTTCGGGCCGCCACCACTCGCCAGGCGCCGCCTCCGGGCAAGGGCGCGCCGCCGAAGATCTTCTACGCCACTCAGGTGGCCGTTGCGCCGCCGACCTTCGTCTTCTTCGCTCGAAACGCCGGCGAGGTGCATTTCAGCTACGCCCGCTACATGGAGAATCGGATCCGCGAGGAGTTCGGCTTCGACGGTACGCCGGTCCGGCTCATCTTCCGCGAACGCTCGTCGGTCAAGCTGCCTCGAATTCGCAAGGGCGGCGGCCCGATTCGGCGTGTCGCTGGGCCCCGAACCGGCACAGGATCGAAGCCTTCGGCGGGATCGAAGCCTTCGGGCGCATCCAAGCCGTCCACGGGATCGAAGCCCTTCTCCGGCGGGAAGACTTCTGGGGCGGCTGCCCGGCGCACCGGCCCGCACGGCAAGACGCGGCGATCTTCCGGCGGCAAGAGCTGACCGAGTCTCACCGCGGACCGCGTGGCGGCGTCTGGTATCCTTCCCATCGATCGGGGCGTGGCGCAGCCTGGTAGCGCACCTGAATGGGGTTCAGGAGGC
>CAZRUC010000261.1:0-3796 GCA_964603175.1 uncultured Anaerolineaceae bacterium | reverse complement strand
ACGTGATCGTCCTGCGCTCCGACCACCCCGTCAGCCAGGAGATACGCGACAAGATCGCCCTGTTCACCGATGTGGCAAGCGAGGCTGTCATTCCCGCCGAAACCGCCGACACGATCTACGAGGTCCCACTCCTGTTCGAGGAAGCCGGGCTCGGCTCGCTCCTCATTCGTGAACTCGGTCTCGAAGCGTCGGCTCAGGCGCCCGATCTCGACGCCTGGCGCGCTCTCGTGGGCCGTATCAAGAGGCCCAAGCCGATCCTCCAGATCGCCCTGGTCGGCAAGTACATCGAGCTCCCCGACGCCTATCTGTCGGTTACCGAATCGCTCAAGCACGCCGGGTGGGCCCACGAGGTCGACGTCAAGATCCGCTGGATCGACTCCGAGCTGCTGAGCAAGGATACGGCCGAGGGCATGATGGCCGGGATCGGCGGCATCGTTGTCCCGGGCGGCTTCGGGCATCGCGGCATCGAAGGCAAGATCCTCGCAGCGAAGTACGCCCGTGAGCACCGCATTCCGTACCTGGGGTTGTGCTTGGGGCTCCAGTGTGCGGTCATCGAGTTTGCGCGGGACGTGCTCGGCACCGAGGACGCCAACTCGACCGAGTTCGATATGTTCACCGAGCATCCGGTCATCGATTTCATGCCCGACCAGCGGACCATGGAAGAGAAGGGCGGCACGATGCGGTTGGGCCTTTACCCGGCCCGGCTGACGCCCGGCTCCAAGGCCCACGCGGTCTACGGCAGCGAGCTCATCTACGAGCGCCATCGCCATCGCTTCGAAGTGAACAACCGCTATCGCCCGCTTCTCGAGGCGGCCGGCATGATCCTGTCTGGCCAGTCCCCCGATGGAAGGCTCGTCGAGATCGTCGAGTTGGCGGACCACCCCTGGTTCGTGGCGAGCCAGTTTCATCCGGAGTTCCGCAGCCGGCCGGATCGACCGCATCCGCTATTCAGCGGTTTCATCGGTTCTGCGGTCGCGTTGTCCGAGGGCCGCGAGCCGGAATTCCAGGCGCCCGCGCCTGAGCTTCGGGCGACCGGCGCGCTTCAAGGAACCTTTCCCGCCGAGGGCTGAGCCGGCCGAACAGGGCGATCACGCCCGAAATGGCGCATCGAACGTCGGTGATACGATTCGGGGGCGAGGACGAGCATCGTTGCTGGCTCGACCCGGTAGGCCGAGCGAATCCCAAGCAGGAGCTGCCCCAAATGAAGATCTTTCTGGACACTGCGGAAATCGAAGAGATCAGGATCGCAGCTCGTTGGGGCGTCCTCGACGGCGTCACCACCAACCCCTCGCTGTACGCGAAGGTCGGCGGTTCTTATGACGATCTCCTCAAGGAAATCTGCAAGATCACCTCGGGCCCGGTTTCGGCCGAGGTCGTTGCCGATGACGTGGACGGGATGCTCATCGAGGGCCGCCATTTCGCCAAGCTCGCGCCGAACATCGTCGTCAAGGTCGCGATGAGCGAGAACGGCCTGGAGGCCATCTCACGCTTCGCCGAAGAGGGCATCAAGACCAACTGCACCCTGATCTTCAGCACGAACCAGGGGCTGCTGGCGGCCAAGGCGGGCGCGAGTCTCATCTCGCCGTTCGTGGGACGCCTGGACGATATCAACCAGGACGGCATGACCGTCATCCGCGAACTGGCCGAGATGTTCGCCATCCACGAGATCCAATCCGAGGTGCTGGCCGCCTCGATCCGCAACCCGCTGCACGTTACCCAGGCCGCTCTGGCCGGCTCCCACATCGCCACTGTGCCGTTCAAGGTTCTGCAGCAGATGGTTCATCACCCGCTGACAGACAAGGGCATCGCCCAGTTCAAGAAGGACTGGGACGAGGTTCGCAAGGCGGTCGCCGCCAAGACGCCCACTGCCTGACGTTTCTCGGCCGACGTCCGCCTCACCCCGGCAGCGCCGCGTGTCCGTAAACTCCCCGGCGGCGTCGTCCAAGGGCTCTCGTCTCGATGCGGTTCCGCCCGAGCTGCTGATTCTGTCCGGCGCGCTCTCGGTCCAATTCGGGGCGGGGGTGGCGACCGCCCTGATGCGGCAGTACGGGCCCCTACCTGTGGTCGCGATGCGGATAGGTTTCGGGGCGCTCCTGCTGCTCGCGTTCCAGAGAGTGAACGTGCGCGGTGCTTCCCGCCCCGCACTCGCGAGCTGCCTGGCCCTCGGGGTAATCCTGGCGGTCATGAACACGCTCTTCTACATCGGGATTTCGCGCATCCCGTTGGGCGTGGCCGTCACGATCGAGTTCTGGGGGCCGCTCTCTCTGGCCGTCCTCGGTTCCAGACGCTGGCTCGATCTAGTGTGGGTCGCTCTGGCTGGATCGGGGATCTACATTCTTGCGGGCGGCCGTCTCACGGCCGATGACGCGCTCGGCGTTGCGGCGGTCTTTGCCGCCGGGTTCTGCTGGGCTCTGTACATCGTCGTGGGCGGAAGACTCGCGGCTTACTGGCCCGACGGGCGCGGCCTGACGATCGCGATGGTCGTGGCGGCGGCGGTAACGCTCCCCATAGTGCTGATCGGCTCGGATGTACGACCGCTGTTGGCAGCGCCTCTTGCACTCGCCGGAGGCATGGTCGTCGCCTTGTTCAGCAGCGCCATCCCTTACACCGCGGAGATCGCCGCGCTGCGGCGCCTGCCGGCGGCCACGTTCGGGGTCCTGATGAGTCTCGAGCCAGCCATCGCCACCGCCATCGGCTTCTTGCTCCTGGGTCAGTTGCTCCACACCGCAGACCTGATAGCTATCGGTTGCGTGGCCCTGGCCAGCGCTGGGGCGAGTCTCTCGGCTAGGCGTCTCGTACCGGTGGCCGGTGAACTGGAGTCCAGCTGACCGCCCCGCCGAGTTCATTCGACAAAATGCCCACGCGGATCCCCACCCGTTTGGTAGATCCCCATTGACGCGACCGCCAGGGCCGAGTATTCTCGGAGTCACCCCGACCGTGTGATCCGCTGCGGACTGATTCCGCGCGACTGTCTTGCACGGCACCTTCCCAACGCGAGCCCTGCCCCTATGCCTGCCAACACTCCCGACCAGAGATCCCGAAACCGCCGCCCCCGTCGCCGCCCTGCGGGCCGGCTGCCCATGGCCGAGTACGACGAGTTTTCGGACGGCGACAACCGCGATCTCGACATCAGCGAATTGCGGGACATGGACGTCAACGAGCTCCAGGCCGTCGGCCGCGATCTCGAGATGGAGGCCGGCACCAGCGCGAAGGAAGACCTCGTAGATTCGATCCTGGCCCGACAGAGCGAGTTGGCCGGGCACGCCTACGCAACCGGCATCCTCGACATTGTCGAGGAGGGCTTCGGCTTCATGCGCCGCCATGGCTTGATGCCGAGCCAGGACGATGTTTACGTCAGTTCGAGCCAGATCCGGCGCTTCGGGCTTCGGATCGGCGATCGCATCAGCGGCTCGGTTCGGGCGCCGCGCGAGGGCGAGAAGTATTGGGGCATGATTCGTGTCGACCGGGTGAACGGCGTAGATCCGGAGACGGCGCGCCAACGGCCTGTGTTCGGCGACCTGACGCCGGTCCACCCGAACGTCTTGATCAACCTCGAGACGGACGCCAAGAACCTTAGCCAGCGCCTCATCAACCTCGTCAATCCAATCGGCCGGGGCCAGCGCGCGCTCATCGTCAGCCCTCCCAAGGCCGGCAAGACGATGCTGCTCAAGCAGATTGCCAACGGCATCAGCACCAACTACCCCGAAATGCTGCTCATGGTCGCTCTCATCGGCGAGCGGCCTGAGGAAGTCACGGATATGAGGCGCTCGGTCAAGGGCGAGGTCATCAGCTCCAC
>CAZRUC010000260.1:0-3800 GCA_964603175.1 uncultured Anaerolineaceae bacterium | reverse complement strand
TGGCGTCGATGTCGAACGTGACCTCGATCTGCGGCACGCCACGCGGCGCCGGCGGGATCCCGTCCAGGATGAACTTGCCGAGAGTCTTGTTGTCCGCCGCGAAGTCACGCTCTCCCTGGAGCACGTGGACCTCGACCTGGGTCTGGTTGTCCGAGGCCGTGGAGAAGACCTGGCTCTTGCTGGTTGGGATGGTTGTGTTGCGATCGATCAGGCGAGTCATGACACCGCCCATGGTCTCGATACCGAGGGACAGCGGCGTAACGTCGAGCAGCAGGACGTCCTTGACCTCGCCGGCGAGTACGCCCGCCTGGATCGCGGCGCCGATGGCCACGACCTCGTCGGGGTTCACGCCGCGGTGCGGCTCCTTGCCGCCGAACATCTGCTTCACGGCCTCGATTACGGCCGGCATGCGGGTCTGGCCGCCGACCAGGACCACTTCGTCGATCTCCGAGGCCTTGAGGCCCGAATCGCGTAGGGCCTGGCTGACCGGACCGCGCGTCTTGTCTACCAGGTCGGCGATCATGTCCTCGAGCTTGGCTCGCGACAGATTGACGACCAGGTGCTTCGGGCCCGTGGCGTCGGCGGTGATGTAAGGCAGGTTGATCTCTGTCGTGTTCGTCGTCGACAGCTCGATCTTGGCCTTCTCGGCCGCCTCCTTGAGGCGCTGCAAGGCTTGCGGGTCGGTCCGCAGATCGATCCCCTGATCGCGCTTGAACTCGGCGAGCAGCCATTCGATTACGCGCTGGTCGAAGTCGTCGCCACCGAGGTGGGTGTCGCCGTTGGTGGCCTTGACCTCGAAGACGCCTTCGCCCAACTCCAGGATCGAAATGTCGAACGTGCCGCCGCCGAGGTCGTAGACGGCGATCTTCTCGTCGACCTTCTTGTCCAGGCCATATGCCAGAGCCGAAGCTGTGGGCTCGTTGATGATGCGTTTGACGTCGAGGCCCGCGATGCGGCCGGCGTCCTTCGTCGCCTGGCGCTGGGTATCGTCGAAGTACGCCGGGACGGTGATGACCGCCTCGGTGACCTTCTCGCCCAGGTATGCCTCCGCATCGGCCTTGAGCTTCTGCAGGATCATGGCGCTGATTTCCGGCGGCGCGTATGTCTTGCCGTCGGCCAGAACGACCTTGATCCCGTCGCTGTGGGCGTCGCGCTCGACCTTGTACGGGACGAGACCGACCGAATGCGCCACTTCGGAATCGTCGAAGCGCCGGCCCATGAAGCGCTTGATCGAGTAAACGGTGTTGCCGGGGTTGGTGACGGCCTGGCGCTTGGCCAGCTGGCCCACGAGACGTTCGCCCGTCTTGGTGAAGGCGACGACCGACGGGACCGTCCGACCGCCCTCAGCCGACGGTATGACAGTCGGCTCTCCGCCTTCCATCACTGCCACGACGGAGTTCGTCGTGCCCAGGTCGATGCCGATGATCTTGCCCATTCCGGTGGTGCTCCTCGTCTGTTGGTTTCAGTATTGGTTGGTAGTTTCGATCAGTTGGGACGGTGCGCCGGGCCGTCGCGCGGTGCTTCCGCACCGCCGGTGGCGATTGCGACCATTGCCGGCCGCAGGACTCTGTCTCGGATGCGGTAGCCGCGCTGGATCTCGGCGACCACTTGTCCGTCGGGGATTCCGGGCGCCGGCACGGTTGCGATTGCCTCGTGCTCTCGGGGGTCGAACGGCCGGCCCAGCGCCTCGATTGGAGTCACGCCTTCGCTCTCGAGCAACTGGCGCAGCTTGCGGTCGAGCAGGACGATGCCTTCGATCCAGCCCAGGCTGTTCAGGTCCGGGGGCATGGCCTCCAGAGCGCGATCGAAATCGTCCGCGACCGACAGCAGCTTGCGCAGCAACTGCTCGCTGGCGAGACCGAGTTCGCGGTCGCGATCCTCCGCGGTACGGCGCCGGTAGTTGGCAAAGTCCGCGGCCGTCCGCTGCAAACTTGCGAGATGCTCGGCGGCCTGGGCCTGGGCGGTGTCGAGCTCCGCCCGAAGCGTCTCGACCTCGTCGCTCGACTCGGAAGCGTCGGTATGGACCGCCCAGGTGGCGTCGTCCGTCGGCACTCTCCGGCGCGCAGGTCGCGGAATGGATGGTCTGTCAGGCATAGAGGTGCTCCACAAGCTCGTTCATGAGGCCCGATACGAACTCGACCGAGGCGATCGCCAGCGGATAGGGCATTCGCGTGGGGCCCAGCACGCCGACGACGCCGACGGCCCGTCCCACTCGACCGTAAGGCGCGAGAACGAGCGAGACCTCCTGCATTTCCAGCGGTCGATTCTCATGACCGATGAAGATCTGGATGGTTCCAGCTCTGGCCACGCTCTCGACGAGGGAGCCGAGGTAGGCCCGGTTCTCCAGCGCCTCGAAGACGCGGCGCACCTTGTCGCTGCGGTCGAACTCCGGGGCGGCTATCACGTTGAGAAGGCCGTCGCTGAAGAGGTCGTCGATCGCGGATGCGTCGAATTCGCGCATCGTGCGCAGAAGGCGTTCACCCGCTCGCACGAGAAGCTCGATATCGTCGGTCGTCTCCTCGCCGGCGGGCAGGTCCCGCAAAGCGCCGTCGATCTGATCCGCCGTGCGTTCGACGGCCAGCACGTTCAGGAGGCCGGCGACCCGGTTCAGCTGGTCCTGGTCCGCGGCGATGTGGAGATTGTGCAGGACCTGCTTCGTCGTGCCTTCACGGAAGACGACTACGAGCAGCGCCAGACGATCCTGAACCGCGACGAGGTCTATGCGGCGGACGCGGGCCGAGATCGGTTTGGCGGTGGTGGCGAGGCCGGCCGTGCCCGTGTTCGTGGCTAGCGTGCTGGCCGCGAGCCGGAACCACTGCTCGCTTGCGAATTCCACCTGCCCGAACTGGTGCCGGATCATGCGCTGGTCTACGGATGGCAGCGACCATTCCTGCGCGAGTGCCTGAACGTAATAGCGGTAGCCGGCATCGGTCGGCACGCGGCCGGCGGAGGTATGCGGATGCATGAGCAGCCCGAGCGACTCGAGATCGGCCAGGATGCTCCGGACGGTGGCGCTGCTCACCCCGAGCGAATACTCGGCGACCAGGGCTCCCGAACTGACGGGAGTCGCTGACGTGACATATCGATCCACGACGGCCCGCAGGATCGCGTCCGAACGCGAGTCCAGCGCGCCGATGGTGCGGCGAGGACGTCGCGCCATGTTTTCGGCTCCAGACTTTGCCCGCCGAGACCGTATCGCCGGACTGGCGGTTGGTTAGCACTCTCACTGTCCGAGTGCTAACGGGCTGAGCCGATGGTATCAGTCGACCACTGAGAGTGTCAACGGCGCCCGGCCGGGTGCGAGCTGCCGACGCGGCTGGGCGGAAGACGGACAAGGCCGGCGGAGGGCGCCGGCCTTGTCTCGAGCAACGGGCGTTGGGGACCTGTCAGGCGCGAGCCACGCTCCCCGCTGTGGCGTTCCGTCGCGCAAGAGCGTCGACGGAGACCGCCGCAAGGAGTACGAGACCCGTGGCGATGTACTGGATCTGGACGGGATAACCGAGCGCAAATAGGCCGTTGTAGATGGCGCCGATGGTCAGGCCACCCAGCAGGCCGTGGATCGCCCGGCCACGACCGCCGAACAGGCTCATGCCACCGATGACCGCGGCGGCGACGGCGAACAGAACTTCCTGGCCGCCGTTGAAGTTGGTCGAGATGCCCCCCTGGAAGGACACGGCAACGACGCCGGCCAGCCCGGACACGGCGCCGGCGATCACAAAGGCCCAGGTGCGGACCGAGGTGACGCCCACGCCTGCGCGCCGGGCCGCTTCCGGATTCCCGCCGACCGCGTACACATGGCG
>CAZRUC010000259.1:0-3824 GCA_964603175.1 uncultured Anaerolineaceae bacterium | reverse complement strand
GGCTCGAGCACGATACCCTCGGCTTCGGCGTGGTGATTGAAACGCGCCATGAGCTCCTCGCCGAACCGTAGACCGGTGAGGGTCACCCGCGACGCGCCGCCCGAGGCCACGAGCGCAAGCGCGCCGCGGACTTCCTGCACCTCGGCTGCCAGACGGCGCCGGGTTTCGTCGGGGTCGGGCTTGCGGTCGGGTTTGCGGGCCTGGAGATCGCTTTCCATGACCCAAGCATCGCCACTGCCCCAAGAGGCGGGGAGGGTTGGGGAGAGCGGAATCGCTAAACGCGACCTAAACGATCGCTCCGGACCAGGGCCCGGGTCGGCGCCGCCAGACCGAGTCGGGCGATAACCTGTCTCCATGTTCGAGTCGGACGCCGAGATCGCCGAAATGCAGCGCCTCTTCGACGACACGCTGCGCCGCGCGAACTCCCATATGGTCGGCATCGTGACGTTGGAACGCAGGCTCTCGGCGCGGCAAGTGGCGGCGTACCTCCTGGGCACCAGGCACGTGGCATTCGCGACGGTGACGGCAAAGGGCGAGCCCCGCGTCTCGCCGCTCGACTCGTTGTTCATCCACGGTCGCTTCACGATGGGGACCGGCGGCGAGGCCGCCCGGCTGCGTCACCTGCGCGCCAACCCGGCGTGTTCGGCGGCGTACATGGAAGGCGAGCGGATCGCTGTTGTCGTCAACGGCACTGTGGAATGGATCGGCCGCGACCATCCGGATCACGCCGAAGTACATGCGACCTGGGAGGCCACCTACGGCTCCGACCCGTACAGCCTGGAGCCGGGCGTGACCCTCTTCCGGATCGCCCCCGCTTCGATGTGGGCCTTTGCGTCTCGCCCCGAGGATTTCCCGGAAGGGTGAGACGGACATAGGAAGAGGCGGCGAGCTTGGCTCGCCGCCTCTGCGCGTTGATTGGGAGTCGGTTGGGTCAGTTCGTGGGGGCGCCGGGACCGCCGGGGCAGCCCGCGCCGCCGGGGCCACCGTGGCCGGTGAACGTGCCGTTGACCTGGTCGGTTGCACGCTGGGTGACTTCGGCCTTCTGCGCGTCGGCCTGAGCCTGCGTGATGGTGCCGGCCTTGACCTGCGCGGCGAGTTCGTTGAGCCCGTCGGTGACGAGCGCGTCGATCACTTTCTGGGGAGCCACGCTATGGGCGGTGGCGACAGCGGCGATGGTCTTGCCGCTCGAGAGAGCGGTCTGGAGATCGGCTTCGGAGATGCCGATGGCCGTGGCCGCGACCGAGAGGTCACTGACCGTCTCGTTGCGGCCGAATGGGTTGCCGGGCGTGACTTGCGCGGCGCCGGTCGAAGCGCTGGGCTGGGTTGAGGCCGCGGACGACGCCGCCGGCTGTGTCGACGCTGTCGGCGATGCCGCGATCGCCGTTATGGTGCCGAGCATCAGCGCCACGACCGCCCCTCCCACGACGACCGCGCCCGTGATCGCCGCTGTGAGCTTGACGTTTCGCATGAGAGTTCTCCTGTTGGTTCCGCGGGGACGCATCTTCGGTCCCGGGGCGCACTCTGGGCCGCGTTGCCTTTCGACTTGGTTACGAAGGCACAGGCCGGGCGGAGGTGGTCAGGCGCCTATCCGACGCAGTTGGCGGAGCCTGCGTCCGTGAAGGTGTAAGTGGGCGCCGGCACGAACTTCCAGCTGTAGCTCGTGGGCCCGAGGGTCATGTCGATGACGCCGAAGGAAGTGTCGTTTCGGACGACTTCGCCGGTAAGCGGCGCCGCCGTAAAGCCGTAGTGGTTCTTACCGCCGGTGCCGACAACGAACTCGGTGACCCCGGTCGGGTCGGGCTGGCCGACGGCATTCAGAGCCACAAACCGCTCGTAGTCGTGGTTGTGACCCGCCAGGACCACGCTCACGTGCGCGGCCACGAGGTCGGTCCAGATGGTGTCCATCTGCGTGGCATCCCCATGTTCGCCCGACGACCAGCGCGGCTCGTGCCAGTAGACGAGGGTGCACTTCGACGGATGGGCCGCAAGGTCGGCCAGCAGCCAGCGCTCCTGTGGTGAGCCCGCCTGGCAGCCGCCGATGAACGAGCACTCGGAGTCGAGGCTGATCATGTGCCAGTCACCCAGGATGTAGCTGTAGTAGGCGGCGACCCCAAAGTATCCGAAGTAGCCCGTGGCTCCCTTGGTGAGGTACTCGTGGTTGCCGATGGCCGGGCGCATGATCGAGCTGTACGCACCCCATGTACTTGCGAACACGGAATCGAAGGCCGTCGCGGTGCCGTCCTCATACTGGTCGTCACCGAGGGTCAGGACCGCCGTCGGATTCAGCTGGCCGATCTCATTCGCGGTGGCCGCCTGATCGCAATCCTTGGGCGCGCCCGTGTTGTGTGCGGGATCGCAGGCGATGTCGCCCGCTGCCACGATCGAAACGCTGAGCCCAGGCGTCGGGCTGGCCGAGGCGGTAGCCCCCACGACCGAGGTCGTAGGCGAGAGGCTAGGGGTAGGCGTCGCCGCGGGGCTTGCGCACGCCCACACGAACGCGGCGAGGATACCGACACTGGCTATCCGCGCGGCGGTTCGAAGAGGGTACGCAGAGGAATCGCGGTTCATGGAGCCTCCTCGAACGGGGAGCAAGTTCGAGCCCGAACGAGTATCGAACGAGGGGAGCACGCAAGCCTGAATCGGGCTGAATGTCTTGCCTGTCGCGACATTCCGTCCCGGCCGCCGGTCAACGTCTGCGCCGCGGCGGCTTCCCGGGGTTTGGTTTGGCTGGCGGCCCGGGTCGCCGGTCTCGGGAGGACGCAGCCGCGGCGGCCGGCGGCATTCGGCGCGCCAGCACGACGCCAACTCCGATGATGACCGCCAGGGCCAGAGCGATGCCGACGATTGGCACCAGTGGCGGTCCAGATCCGTTTGAGTTGCCCGAGGAACTGTCGGAAGAGCCAGATGCGGTCGCTGCCGGCCCGACAGGTCCGACGTTGCCCGGCCCGGAAGAGCCAGGGTTGACGGGCACCCAGCCGGGCGGTGCGACGATCGCGAAGTCGCCGAATTCGGTGACGACTGCGGTGAACATGTGCGGCGTGCCAGCAGGATCGGTCGGGAGCGCGGTCCAGGTTCCGCCAGCCAGGCGCTCGATCTTGGCCGATGACAAGTTCGGCGGCCCGCGAAGGACGATCGTCACGCCTCCGCTGGCCTGACCGCTAATCGCCGCGCCACTCTGGCTGGTAAGGGAGATGCGGTATACGTTGCCCGCCAGGACTCCGTCGGTCGGCTGTGAGGCCGGCGCCACGGGCTGGATGGACACGGTGATCGAGGTCGTACCGGGCGGCATCACCAGGTAACCCTGGCCTGCGAAGACCTGCGCCTGGGGCGGTTGCTCCGGCGTCCCAACCCCCAGGTCCGGGCTCTGGCTGCCCTGGACGGCACCGGAGGCGGTCGCCGGTTGGGCTCCGCCCGCGAACCCAGCAGGCGGCGAGAGCCATTTGTACGGGTCCTCGACCACGACGCCGTCGTATAGCGGCGGTCCGGCAAGCGGCGCGAAGTGCTGCGAGGCCACGACCACGATGAGTCCGCAAGCCATTGCCGCCAGCGCGAGCCGTCTGCGGGCCATCACACCCACCAGGTCGCGAGATCGGCCAGGACGTGGGCCGCGGCCGGCGCGGCCGCGCCGCCGAACCAGATCCTGAGCCCGCCGAAGCAGAGTCCCACGCCGAAATCGAGCGGAACGACGTGCCAGCCGTACACGGGAACGTGTATAAGAGCGAAGACGAGGGCCGTGACCGGCAGCGCCGTGGCTTCTCCGCCGACAGCAGCGACCCACCGCCACAAAGTGCCGCGGAGGACGAGCTCTTCGCCGGTTGCGACGA
>CAZRUC010000258.1:0-3835 GCA_964603175.1 uncultured Anaerolineaceae bacterium | reverse complement strand
CGGTCGTAGTCGTCGAGGAACGACTGGTCGGGGCCGAAGCGAGCCTGATCGCGCTGTGCGACGACCACGCCGCCCTGGCGCTGCCGCCGGCTCGCGACCACAAGCGCTTGCTCGACGACGACGCGGGTCCAAACACTGGCGGCATGGGCGCGTACAGCCCGGTGCCCGATCTGCCCGACGGCCTGTGCGCAACGCTCATCGACGTCATCCATCTCCCGATCATCGCCGAGCTCGCCCGACGCGGCGCTCCGTTCCGGGGAGCGCTGTATGCCGGCCTGATGCTCACGCCGGAGGGGCCCGTCCTGATCGAATGCAACGCCCGCTTCGGCGATCCTGAGGTACAGGCGCTGCTGCCGCGGCTGGCCGTGCCGCTCGCCCCACTCCTTCTCGGCGCGGCGCAGGGCGACCTTGCCGCCGCCGCCGCGGCCTTGGGCTTGCAGGGCCGGATGCTCCCCACGACCGGGGATGCGGCAGTGGCGATCGTGCTCGCTGCAGCCGACTACCCCGAGACGCCTCGGCGTGGAGACGTCATCTCCGGACTCGAGGAGGCCGCGGCCAGCGGCGCCTCGATCTTCCACGCAGGCACGACGCGCGGCGAAGACCGCCGCTTCCGCACCAACGGCGGGCGCATCCTGTCGGTGGTGGGCTTGGGGAGCACCGTCACCTCGGCCCGGGCAAACGCCGAGCGCGCCGCGAGCATGATCAGCTGGTCGGGGATGCAGCGGCGCCACGACATCGCCGCCCGCCTGCCCGTCGCAACCGGTCCGACGCCGCGTCCGGCTTCGCGGGCGCCCATTGCTCCGGCCGACTGGGACAAAGGAGGCCTCGCATGATCCCGCGCTACACGTTGCCGGAAATAGGCGCGATCTGGACCGATCAGGCCCGTTTTGAAGGGATGCTGCGCGTCGAGGTAGCCGTGACGCGAGCGCAGGCTCGGCGAGGCACCGTTCCTGCCGCCGCCCTGCGTGCCATCGAGGCCCGAGCCACAGTGGACGTAGCCCGGATCGCCGAGATAGAGCGAACCACCGACCACGATGTCATCGCCTTCGTCAGTCAGGTCGCCGAGACAGTGGGCGACGATGGTCGCTATCTGCATCTCGGCCTGACCAGCAGCGACGTGGTGGACACCGGTCTGGCGCTGCAGCTCAAGGCCGCCGGAGAGCGGTTGATCGCCGATTGCGAGGCTCTGGTCGAGGCGCTGGTGGCGCGCGCCCGGGCCGAGGCCGGCACCGTGATGATGGGCCGGACCCACTCCGTCCACGCCGAGCCCACGACGCTTGGGATGAAGATCGCCGGCTGGGCCTTCGAACTGTCCCGCGACCTGGCGCGTCTGGCGGTTGCGACCGACGACGCCGCCACCGGCAAGATCTCCGGCCCGGTCGGGACGTACAGCCACCTCGACCCCGATCTGGAAGAGGAAGTGCTGACGGATCTGGGCCTTCACCGCGACCCGATTTCCACTCAGATCGTCCAGCGGGACCGCCATGCCGCCCTGGTCGCCGCCATCGCGATCACCGGCGGATCGCTCGAGCGCATCGCAACGGAGATACGCAACCTGCAGCACACCGAAATCGGCGAGCTCATGGAGCCGTTCCGGGCCGGCCAGAAGGGCAGCTCGGCGATGCCCCACAAGCGCAACCCGATCCTGTGCGAGCGGATCGCCGGAATGGCGCGCCTCTTGCGCGGCTACTCCACGGTTGCCATGGAGAACCAGCCGCTCTGGCACGAGCGTGACATCAGCCACTCGAGCGCCGAGCGAGTGCTGCTCCCCGACGCCACGATCTTGCTCGACTACATGCTGGTCAAGACGCGAGGCCTGATCGAGCGCCTGGTCGTGCGGCCGGAGCGGATGCGCGAGAACATCGAGCGCGGTCTGGGCCTCCATGCCAGCAGTCGCGTGCTCACGGCATTGGTCGAGGAGGCGGGGTTGTCTCGAGAGGACGCCTACGCCGTCGTCCAGCGCAGCTCGATGCGCGCGGCCGACGAGCGCCGCCATCTGCGCGACACGCTCGCCGCCGATCCCGAAGTCGCCGCCCGCCTCTCCGACGAGGCGCTCGACGCCTGCTTCGACGAGTCGCATCTGCTGCGCAACGTCAAGACTGCGCTGGCCCGCCTCGACGATCTGGCCCCGACCGCGCCGCGTATCCCGCAGGAGGCTGCCGATGTCACCCGCTGACACCATGAACACCGGCGATCCCCGAGCCGCCGGCCCCGCGCTCACAGCGTCGGGCGGTTTCGTCCGCTCGGGCAAGGTGCGCGACCTGTTCGAAGTGGGGGATCGTCTGCTGCTCGTGGCCAGCGACAGGCTCTCCGCCTTCGACGTCGTGCTGCCGACGCCGATCCCCGACAAGGGCCGGGTGCTCACCGGCCTGTCGCGCTTCTGGTTCGCCCAGACGGCCGACGTCATCCCGAACCATCTGCTCGGAACGGCCCCGGCGGACCTGCCGGCCGGCTACACGGACGATCCCGGCGCCCGCGAGCTGCAGGGCCGGATGATGCTCTGCCGCCGGGCCCGAGTGCTGCCGGTCGAGGTCATCGTCCGCGGCTACGTCGCCGGCTCGGGCTGGAAGGACTACCGGCGGACCGGCGAGATCTGCGGCATCGCGTTGCCCGATGGCCTGCGCGAATCTGATCGCCTGCCGGAGCCGATCTTCACGCCGTCTACCAAGGAAGAGGTCGGGCACGACCAGAACATCGGCTTCGACGCGATGGTCGGCCTCGTCGGCGGCCCGATGGCCGAGAAGGTGCGCGAGATCGCGCTGGCCCTGTATTCGCGCGGTTCCGCGATTGCCGAGAAAGCCGGCATCCTGCTCGCCGACACCAAGTTCGAGCTGGGCACCGCGCTCGACACAGGCGAGCTGATGCTGATCGATGAAGTCCTGACGCCCGACTCCAGCCGTTTCTGGGATGCGGCGGACTACGAACCGGGACGCGCCCAGGCGAGCTTCGACAAGCAATTCGTGCGCGACTGGCTCGAAACCCAGCCGTGGGACAAGACCTACCCCGGGCCGGAGCTTCCGGCCGAGATCGTCGCCGGAACGCGCGAGCGGTACGTGGCGGCGTTCGAGCGGATCACCGGGGCCAGCTTCGAACGCTACCTGCAGGAGGATGTGATCGCGCCATGAGCGACTTCCGGTACGCCGTCAACGTGTTGCCCAAGCCCGGCATCCTGGACCCCCAGGGCCGAGCCGTCGAGCTGAGCCTGCCCCACCTCAACGTCACCAGCGTCTCGCGGGTGCGTGTCGGTCGGCGGGTGGAGCTGACCGTGACCGCCGACTCGGAGGCCGCGGCGCTGGCGGTCGTGGACGCGCTCGCCAAGGAGATGCTGAGCAACCCGCTCATCGAGACGTACGCGATCGCGCTGCTCGAGGCGACGTCGTCGGCGGTGTCGTCGTGAGGGTTGGCGTCGTCATCTTCCCGGACTCGAACTCGGACGTCGACGCGCTCAACGCGCTTGCGGTCGCCGGCGTGGAGCCGGTGAGGCTCTGGCACGAGTCGCCCGATCTGCAGGGCGTTTCGGCCGTGATTCTGCCCGGCGGCTTTGCCTACGGCGACTACATCCGGGCCGGCGTCATCGCTCGCTTCTCGCCGGTGATGCGCGGCGTGTCCGCCTTCGCCGCGGAAGGCGGTCTCGTGCTGGGGATCTGCAACGGCTTCCAGGTTCTGGCGGAGTCGCGGCTGGTCCCGGGCGCTCTGCTGCGCAACCGTTCGCTGCGGTTCGCCTGCAAGCTCGTGGACATGAAGCCCGAGCGGCTCGACTCGCCCTTCACTCGCGCAGCGACGGGCAAGCCGCTGCACATCCCGATCGCCCACGGCGAGGGTTGCTACTACGCCG
>CAZRUC010000257.1:0-3852 GCA_964603175.1 uncultured Anaerolineaceae bacterium | reverse complement strand
CTGGAAGCGCCATTGGCCGTCCAGGGAGATCCGATCGAGATGCGGGACGCTGTGCATCGGCAGGCGGTTTTCCGACGTCAGTTCGGGGTTGATCCAAGGTTTCGCAGTCACCGGCTCACGACCTTTCGTCCGCGCCATGCCCGTCACCCGCCTCAGGCGTCGCCGCGCACGTTTGGATCCTTTTCCGCCTCCAGGTCGAACAACCTGGCGGTGAAGTCGCCCAACCGTCGGGAGTCGATGGGATCGTCAGAGGCGACGAGCAGGCCGACACGCATCAGCTCGTCGCCGCCGCGCAGCCCCGTGTTGGCGGCCGAGACTGCGTCCTCCGCGGCCGGCCAGACCGAGACGCGGTAGGAAGCGTTCGGATCCAGACCGCGCAGCCGCAGCCGCGATGGACCCCGGTTCGGCCTGTTGAGAACGCGATAATGGCCCACGACGCCTCTCCGCAAGTCGGCGGAAACGGTCATCCACGCGGTTTCGTTGCCGTCGCCGGCGAACGGACTCCGCAGCCGCACGAGCCGGCCTCGCTGGAAGAGTTCTCGACGTGCCTTGTAGTAGTCGATCTGGCTAGAGACCGCCTCCCGCTCCTCGTCGCTGAGCGCGATCGGGTCGAGCTCGTAGCCGAGAACTCCGAAGAAGGCCACCGCCGCCCGAGTGGAGAGGGGCGTAATTCGCCCGGTTTGATGGTTGGGCACGGCCGATACATGAGCCGCCATGGAACTGACCGGATAGCACAGGGACGTGCCCCATTGGATCTTCAGCCGCTCGATGGCATCGGTGTCGTCACTGGCCCACGCTTGCGGCGCGAATGCGAGCAGGCCGGGGTCGAAGCGTCCACCGCCCCCGGCGCATGACTCGAAGAGGACCTGTGGGAATGCCCGAGTCAGACGCTCATAGAGCTCGTACGTACCCAGGATGTAGCGATGGAAGAACTCTCGCTGCCTATCTGCGGGCAACGATGCGCTGAACGGCTCGGTGATGTTGCGGTTCATGTCCCATTTCACGTAGGAGATCGGGGCACGACCCAACAAATCGGACAGGACGTCGAAGAGATGGTCGACGACCTCGGGGCGCGTCATATCGAGGACGAGTTGGTTCCTTCCCTCGGTTCGCGGACGTGCCGGAACGCCGACAGCCCAATCGGCGTGGTCGGCGTACAGCTGGCTCCGCTGGCTGACCATCTCGGGCTCGATCCAGAGTCCGAACCGGAGCCCCATCGCCTCGATCTGTCGAGCGACTCCTTCGACACCGCCCGGGAGCTTGTCCAGGTTGGCCGTCCAGTCACCGAGGGAGCTGACGTCGCTGTCACGTCGGCCGAACCAGCCGTCGTCGAGAACGAACATCTCGATTCCGAGCTTCTGGGCCGCGGCTGCAAGCTCGAGCAATCTCGGCTCGTCAAACTCGAAGTACGTCGCTTCCCAGTTGTTGAGCACGATCGGTCGTGGGGCGTCACGCCAGACACCGCGCGCCAGCCGATCGCGATAGAGCCCGTGAAAGGCATCCGATAAGGCCCCGAGCCCCGCCTCCGAATAGACGAGGATCGCCTCCGGTGTGCAGAACTCGGCACCGGGCTCGAGCGCCCACGAGAAGCCCTCGGGGTTGATGCCGATTCGCAGACGCGTCGTGTCGAACGAGTCCACCTCTGCTTCGGCGAGGAAGTTCCCGGAGTACACGAGGCCCAGGCCGAAGGCCTCGCCACTCTCCTCGGTCGTCGACCCACGCTTGAGAAGTAGGAACGGGTTGTGCTGGTGCCCGGAGGCGCCCCTCAGACTGCCGATCGACTGGGAGCCCGCTTCAAGGCGGCGCGTCCTGACCTCGCATTCTCGAGCCCAGGCGCCGCTCAGATGAACGAACTCCCAGTCCGAGTCGGGCAGATCGAGAGTCGCACTCATGGCGCACTCGACGATCGCCGGGGCCGGCCCGACATTCCTCACACGGGCACTGCGAGTGATCACGGGCCTATCGTCGTAGAGCGTGAAAAAGAGTCGAATCTCCAGGTTGGCCGGCGTGTCGACCAGAAGGATCTCGAGCGTTTCGGCCTCGTCGTAGCTCTGGACGTAGGTCGAAGGCAGACCCGGGATGGCCGGCTTCCCGGCGAACACGCGATGGCTGGTGAAGCGCGGGTCCAGCATGGTGGAGCCGTCCGGCTGCTCGACCACCAGGGCCGGGACGCGATAGTCGCCGATACCGGGCGTGGGGCACTCGAGTGCCACCGGCTCCCCCAGACGATTCGAAAACCCGAGGAACTCCCTGCCCGAGAGGCGACCGTACGAGCCCGTCGCCGCAAGGGAGCCGCCGAAATACAGATGCCCGAGCGTGCCGTTCTCGAGCACGCGGATCAGATAGCTCACCTGCCCGTTGTGGAGGTGAAACGTCCTCGAGTCGGCGTCGAACGTGATCGGCATCGTGACTCCCGCTGATCGGTCGACCCGCTGGTCGGCGCTTCCGAGAGTGGAAAGGCGGACGACTCATGCCGTCCGCCTTGAGCATACGTGTTGTTGGTCACCACGAGCGTGGCGCCGGCGTCTTCGAGCGGTCAGCCCTTGACCGAACCGAGTGACAAGCCGCTGACGAAATAGCGCTGCAGCGCCAGGAAGACCAAGACCGTCGGAATCGCTGCCAGCAGAGCCGCCGCGGCGAGGGCGTTGTAGTTCGAGTAGTACTGACCGTTGATCGTGTTGAGAGCGGCTGTGATGGGTCGCCTGTCCTGCGTCGACATCAGCAGGAGGCCCCAGAAGAAGTCGTTGTAGATGAACGTGAACTGCAACGCGGCCATCGCGGCGACGGCCGGCTTGCAAAGTGGCATGACTATCGCGCCCCAGATCCTCAACACTCCGGCCCCGTCCACGAGCGCAGCTTCGATTACCTCTTTGCCCAGTGTCTTCATGTAGTTGCTCAGGACAAAGACCACAAAACCCAACTGGAACATGACGTGAATGAAGATGATGCCCAGGTACTGGTTGTAGAGCAGGCCGTTGTCACTCAACGGCTCGGGGATATGGAGCAGTGGCGTCAGGAAGAGACGGAACCACGGCAAGATGATGGCCTGCTGCGGCAGAAGGTTGCCTGCCGTAAACAGCATCAAGACCAATAGGTTGAGGCGCCAGCTGTACTTGGAGATCGCATAGGCGACCAGGGAGCCGACGATGAGGACGATGATCACCGCCGGTATGGTCACAACCAGAGTGTTGAAGTAAGCCTGCGGGAAGGTCGGCGTGGTTTGGCCCCAGACGTCGATGAAGTTCTGCAGGGTCAGGCCCTGCGCGATAGAGAAGATGCCGTTCGCGTTCACGTCCGCGTTTGTGCGTAGCGCTTCGTAGACCGCCACGAAGAACGGGACCAGCCAGACGAAGGTAATCGTGATCAAGAAGATATAGAGGCCGATCCGACGAGCCTTGATCCGGCGCCGCGGCGCCATCCGGGTGGTTCGAGCCGCGTCACGGGCCTTGGCGCTGGCGGCGTCGCGGGCCTTGGCGGCGGCGTCGGCCCGCTCGATCAACTCGTCGGTTGCGGCAACGCGAGGGGCAGCTTGACCTGCAGCATCGGGCGCGCCGTTGCCAACGTCGCGGCCGTCGGTGCTCATTGCTTCTCCTCCCGCATCGTCATTATCAAGAAGCCCACGATCGGGACCAGAGAGACCACCGCCAGGATCAGGGCAATTGCCGAGCCAAATCCAATGCGGTCCGATTCACTGATGGCGTTGTTCGTGATGAGCGTGGACAGCAACTCCAACGGACTGCGCCCGCCATTCGTGATGTATGCCAGATCGAACGCCCGCAGGGCCTCGATCGTAGTTATCACGATGATGACGATGTTGATGGGCCTCATCACCGGAAACACGACCCGGAAGAA
>CAZRUC010000256.1:0-3853 GCA_964603175.1 uncultured Anaerolineaceae bacterium | reverse complement strand
AGGTCAAGCAGATCCTCCGTCAGATGGGCGTGGAAACTCCCCGCTACCGCGTCGCGTTCACCAAGGGCCAGAACGTTCGGGTCACAGACGGTCCATTCGCCGAGTTCATCGGCACCGTGGACGAAGTCAACCCGGAGCGCAACAAAGTCAAGGTGCTGGTCAGCATCTTCGGCCGCGAAACCCCGGTCGAGCTGGACTTCCTCCAGGTCGAGAAGCTGTGAGCACCGTCCCGGCGGCCGTTGCCGGCGTTGTCCGCCTTGGCCTCGACGCGCCGGGACCGCGCTCACCGTTGCAGCAACTAGAAAGGTAGCCCGACCCCGTGGCCAAGAAGATCCGCATCGTCCTCACCTTGCAGCTCAACGCTGGCAAGGCCACGCCTGCGCCGCCCGTCGGCACGGCTCTCGGCCCCCACGGCATCAACATCGTCGAGTTCACCAAGTCCTACAACGAAAAGACGTCCGATAAGGTCGGGCAGGTCATCCCTGCGCAGATCACGATCTTCGAGGACCGCTCGTTCACCTTCGTGCTCAAGACGCCGCCTGCCCCGGATCTCCTGCGCAAGGCAGCAGGCGTTCCCAAGGGAGCTGCCACTTCCGGTCGCGAGACCGTCGGCAAGGTGACTCGCGATCAGCTGCGTGAGATCGCCACTATCAAGCTGCCAGACCTCAACGCCAACGACCTCGACGGTGCTATGGCCCAGATCGAAGGAACGGCGCGGAGCATGGGCATCGAGGTCGTCGGATAGGTTTTCCGCAATCTGGCGGACGTACACCCCGCGCCAGGGGGAGGTCTAGCTCGGAAAGCCGGGCTGACCGATAGAAGGAGTTCCAGATGGCTGGTCACGGGAAGAAATTCCAGGATGCCGCAAAGCTCGTCGAGCGCGGCAAGATCTACTCGCCCGAAGAAGGAGTCGAGCTGGCCCGCAAGACCAGCTACGTCAGCTTCGACGCGAGCATGGAAGCGCATATCCGCTTGGGCGTAGATCCGCGCCACGCCGACCAGATGGTCCGTGGCACGGTCGTGCTTCCGCATGGGACCGGCAAGAAAGTGCGCGTGGTCGTCTTCGCCCAGGGCGAGAAGGCGTTGGAAGCACTGCACGCGGGTGCAGACGAAGTCGGCGCCGACGATCTCGTGAAGAAGATCGAGGCGGGCTGGACCGAATTTGATGTTGCCCTGGCCGCGCCCGACGTGATGGGCATGGTCGGCAAGCTCGGCCGTATCCTCGGTCGCAAGGGCCTCATGCCTAACCCCAAGTCGGGAACCATCACCTTCGATCTCGAGCGAGCCATCAAGGAAGTCAAGGCCGGCCGCGTCGAGTTCAAGGTCGACAAGGGCGGAATTATCCACGTTGCGTTCGGCAAGGCCAGCTTCGAAGATCAGCAGCTGGTCGACAACCTTGCGACCCTGCTGGACGCCATCAACCGCGCGCGGCCGAGCGGTGCCAAGGGCCAGTACCTCAAGACCCTGACGATCGTGCCGACGATGGGCCCCGGCATCAGGATGGACATCCCGGGCGTGCTCGCGATCGCTGCGGCATCCTGACCGCGGCCAACATATGAGGCGCGGCCGCGACAACTGAGAGCCCAGGCTCTCAGGACGTGGACCGGGCCGACAAACTGAATACGACGGACCGCCGCAGACAGCATGGGCCCATCGGGGCTTAATCCAGCGGATCGGATTGCCGAAGTGGCAACTCGGGTTCGCTCCATGCCGAGGCAGGGACCAAGCATCCATCCGCAAGGGTGGGAGCGCCCCTGTGGCGACAAGCCGTCAGGGGCGTTGTGGTTCTTTGGCCGGTGCGGTCTGAGCCACTCCCCACCGCCGCGCGCCGGCTGCGTGCAGTAGAACCGCAATGGAGTTTGCAAGCCGAAGCCCCGCCGAGCTCAGGCGGAGGCGGCTGCGAGGAACGCAGCAGCCAACGCCGGAATGGGTCGTCCGGGCGAGGCCCCCAACTCCAGGGAGGTACGCATGCCTACAGAGGCCAAGCGCGAGACCGTCGCGGAGTTGACCGAAGAATGTCGGTCGGCTACTGCGATGATCGTCTCCGAATATCGCGGCCTCAAGGTCTCCGAGTTCGGCGAGATCCGTCGAAACCTGCGCAAGCAGAACGTCACCTACCACGTCGTCAAGAACCGGTTGATGCTGATCGCAGCCCGGGAAGCGGGATCGGCGGCCATCGAGCCGTTGCTCCAGGGCCCGACTGCCGTCGCATTCGCGACCGGTGATGAGGGCGCAGCCGCCAAGGCAGTGATAGAAGCGTTCCGGACACATCGTCTGATCAAGATCACCGGCGCGGTGATCGGTAGTCAGGCTGTCAACGCCGAAGGCGTCATTCGTCTCTCGACGCTCCCCGGCCGCGACGTTCTCCGGGCTCAGGTCGCCGGTGCGATCGCGGCCCCGATGGCCACAATGGCAGGCCTGTTCGATGCCCCGCTGCGGGACATCGCCGGGCTGGTCCAGGCTCTCGCCGACCAGCAGAGCGCCTAAACGGCGCCTCGGCTCGAAGACAAATCATTCGGGGCCCCAGCGCCCTGCACGAAGGAGTAACCGAACAATGGCAAGCCTGACCCAGGATCAGCTCCTCGAGGCCTTCGCCTCGATGACCGTTCTCGAGCTCTCCGACTTCAAGAAGGCGTTCGAGGACAAGTTCGGCGTCACCGCCGCCGCCCCGGTTGCCGCGGCCGCCGCGGCGTCGGCCGCCCCGGTTGCTGCGGCCGTCGAGGTCGAGGAGCAGACCGAGTTCACCGCAGTCCTTACCGAGATCGGGCCCAACAAGATCCCCGTCATCAAGGTCGTTCGCGAGCTGACCGGCCTGGGCCTCAAGGAGGCCAAGGATCTGGTCGACGGTTTCCCGAAGGCCGTGAAGGAAGGCGTCTCCAAGGAAGAGGCCGCGAAGATCAAGGCCGCTCTCGAAGGCCAAGGCGCGAAAGTCGAGGTCAAGTAGGTTCCATCGGCCGAAGAAAAGGTGGGGCGGAAGCCCGCCCCACCACGCCGTCTGGAGACGGCAAAGGGCATGTCGGCTCGGGGTTCATATAGCGCGCCCATTTGACATCGGACAAAAGCGCGGTATCCTACTCCTTCTGTGAGCGCGGCCTTCCCCTTTCTCCTCCGTCAAGGAGCGGTTCATGCTGTCTGTCGCTGAGTCCTCTCGCGCCTCCGCGAACTCGCTGCGAGTTCGTTACGCGCGGATCCCCGAAGTACTCGAAATCCCGAACCTGATCGAGCTTCAGCTGAAGTCATTCGACTGGTTCGTAGGGAACGGCCTCCGGGAGCTGTTCGACGAGATCAGCCCGATCAAGGACTTCACCGGCAAGGTGATGGAACTCCATTTCCTGGACTACGAGTTCGGTGCGCCCAAGTACGCAGAGCTCGAGTGCCGGACAAAAGACCTCACCTTCAGCCGGCCCCTGTACGTCAACGTCGAACTCCTCATCAAGGAAACCGGCGAGATCCAGCGTCAGCGGGTCTACATGGGCGATTTCCCGTTCATGACGGAGCAGGGCACGTTCATCATCAACGGCGCCGAGCGCGTTGTGGTCAGCCAGCTCGTGCGATCTCCGGGCGTCTACTACAGCGCCGCCGACGATCCGACCAGCGGCCGGACGCTCTTCTCGGCCAAGGTCATCCCGAACCGGGGCGCCTGGCTCGAGTTCGAAACCAGCAACAAAGACCTGCTCTCGGTAAAGGTCGATCGCAAGCGCAAGATCGCGGCGACGACCCTGCTCCGTGCCGTCGGCTACGAGACGAACGAGCAGATCAGCGCTCTGTTCGCCACTGTCGATGGCGACCCCGAGCACCAGTACATTGCCTCCACGCTGGACAAGGACCTCACCAAGACCCAGCAGGACGCGCT
>CAZRUC010000255.1:0-3862 GCA_964603175.1 uncultured Anaerolineaceae bacterium | reverse complement strand
CGCCCAGATGCTCAAAGGCGGCGTCATCATGGACGTCGTTACCCCCGAGCACGCCCGAATCGCTGAAGACGCGGGCGCCTGTGCCGTTATGGCGCTCGAGCGCGTGCCGTCCGATATCCGAGCAGCCGGCGGCGTGGCGCGCATGAGCGATCCCGTGATGATCGAGGGGATCATGGCCGCGGTCAGCATCCCGGTGATGGCCAAGGCCCGCATCGGGCACTTCGTTGAGGCCCAGGTGCTCGAGGCTCTGGGCGTCGACTACATCGACGAATCAGAAGTTCTCACGCCCGCCGATGAGGTCAACCACATCGACAAGCACCTCTTCAAGGTGCCGTTCGTGTGCGGCTGCCGCAATCTCGGCGAGGCCCTTCGTCGCATCAACGAAGGCGCGGCGATGATCCGGACCAAGGGCGAAGCCGGCACGGGCGACATCGTCGAGGCCGTCCGCCACATCAGGACGCTGATGTCGGAGATTCGCCGACTGCAGTCGATGCGCGAGGACGAGCTGTTCGTCGCCGCGAAGGAGATGGACGCTCCGTACGAACTGGTCAAGCTGGTCGCGGCCGAGGGCAAGCTGCCCGTCGTCAATTTCGTTGCCGGCGGCATAGCCATCCCGGCCGACGCGGCTCTGGCGATGCAGCTCGGGGCTGAGGGCGTCTTCGTGGGGTCCGGCATCTTCAAGAGCGAGAACCCGGCCAAGACGGCCGAGGCGATCGTTCAGGCCACGCTCCACTTCGACAATCCCAAGATCATCGCCGAGGTTTCGAAGGGTCTTGGCAGCCCGATGCGAGGCATCGCGGCGGTCACCATTCCGGAAGCGGAGCGTTTGGCGGTCCGCGGCTGGTAGCCGGCGTAGCGGGACGCAACGGTCAATCCCCGATGCTGGGCATCGGTGGACCGATGCGAACCCGGAGCGCGTAATGAAGATTGGCGTACTGGCGCTCCACGGCGCCGTCATCGAGCATATTCGGACCCTTCGGTCGATCGGCGTCGAGCCCGTTTCGGTTCGCCTGCCGGAGGATCTCGAGGACATCTCCGCGCTGATCCTCCCCGGCGGTGAAAGCACGACGATGCGCAAGCTCGTCGCCCGCTGGGGCCTTCGAGAGCCCATCATGGCTTTCGCGAGATCGGGCGCCCCGATCCTGGGCACGTGCGCGGGGATGATCCTTGTGTCGAAGGAAATAGCGGGCGGCGAAGAACCGGTGTTCCCGTTGCTCGACGTCACGGTCGAACGCAACGCCTTCGGCCGGCAGGTCGACTCCTTCGAAACGGAACTCCCGATGCCGATCCTCGGCGACCGGCCGGTCCATGCGATCTTCATCCGCGCTCCGATCATCGAGCGCGTCGGGCCCGGCGTAGAAGTGCTCGCTCGCCTTCCGGACCGGCGCGTCGTGGCCGTGCGCCAGCGCAATGTGATCGCCCTCTCCTTCCACCCGGAACTGGCGGGCGAAACCCGCATCCACCGGCTGGTGGCGGCAATGGCGTCGGAGTACTCGGAGCCGGGCGAAGGTTCGGCCGTGGAGTCGGCGTGAGCGGCCGGGTGCGGCTCGCTCGCCTGACGGATCTCGCGGCGCTGGGCGAGCTTTCGCGGCTGTCCCAGCAAGAGCACGTAGATGCCCGCTCCCTCGGCTTGCCCGTCACCGGTCCGCGGATCGGTGTCTTCAGCCTGTTCCGCCTGCCGTTGGGCGCCTTCCGACCCAACGACCTGCTGTTCGTCTACGAAGACGAGCGGCGGCTCTCGGGGCTGCTGCGCGTGGAGCGCGACGCCTCGCGCGACGAAATGACCATCGTGGAGCTGGACGCCATCGGTTCGGGTGACTCGGGCGACACCCGCTTCCGAATGGTCCAGCATCTCCTGCGCGACGGCGCCAAACGCGGCGCGATCCGGTTCCACGTCGCCTGCGCCGACGGCCAGGGCAACATCGAGCTGTTCATGCAGGCGGGTTTTGCGCGCTACGGCCAGGAGAACCTGCTGTTCCGGCGCCCGCGCGAGCCACTGCCGCGGCCCTGGACGGAGGAGCAGGTCAGAGACGCCGGCATCAGGCCGTGCCAGTCTCTCGATTCCCTGCCGCTGGCTCGGTTGTACGCCTCGGTTACGCCGCAACCCGTGGCCCGCCTCGAGGCATACCGGCTGAGCGACTGGGAGCGCCAAGGTTCCTCCACGCGCGTGCCGCGCTCCAGCCTCGCTCCGATCCTGCGCTTCGCCGACGTCGAGGCGTACGTGCAGGCCGCTCCCGGCGACGGCAGCGGCGAGCTCCAGGCTCTGCTCCAGGTGGGCGTGGCCCAGGAGGAGCAGCCGCACTACCTCAAGATTCTCGCCAGGCCCGGCGCCGATCTCGGGCCGCTCGTGGACTTCGGGCTGGGCCTGATCGGAGCCCGCATCGCCAAGGGCGGCAGCTGTCCAGACACAGGAGTGCTGGCGCCCGTGCGCACTTACGAATCGCCGATCGATCGCCGCCTCGAGGAGGCGGGCTTCGCCGGCCTGGCCACGGTTACGCTCCTGATGAAGGAAGCAGTGGTTCGGGTCGCGGAACCCGCTCTCGTGCCGGCAGTACGTTGACCCAAAGACAGGAGAGGACGTGACTGATCAAGGCGCGCTCCATCGGCGCGAGTCGATCGACGATCTCGATCTGCTTCTCGGTGCCATTCCGCCCGACGTGGTCGAGGCGGTTCATACGCTGACCGACCCCGCGCAGCTCATCGAGATCGTCATGGATCTTGGTCGCCGGCCGGAGGCTCGCTTCACCAACGGCGAAGTGACCCTTCTGGAGCGGGAGATCACCGAAGCCGACATCGCCTACGTCGTCGACCACATCGGCACCTTCGGCGACGACAATCGTGCCGGCATCGAACGGACCCTGCACCGCATCAGCGCCATTCGAAACCGAACCGGCAAGATCGTCGGCCTGACCTGCCGCATCGGCCGCGCCGTCTACGGCACGATCGAGATCATCAACGACTTCGTGGAGTCGGGGAAGTCGATCCTGATCATGGGCCGGCCCGGCATCGGCAAGACGACGATGCTCCGCGAGGCGGCGCGCGTTCTGGCGGACGACCAGGGCAAGCGCGTGGTCGTTGTCGACACGAGCAACGAGATCGCCGGCGACGGCGACATTCCGCATCCCGCCATCGGACGGGCCCGGCGAATGCAGGTCAAGACACCCTCCGCCCAGCACGAGGTGATGATCGAGGCGGTCGAGAACCACATGCCCGAAATCATCGTCATCGACGAGATCGGGACCGAGCTCGAGGCGCAGGCGGCCCGCACGATCGCCGAGCGCGGCGTGCAGCTGATCGGCACTGCGCACGGCAACAACCTCGACAACCTGATGCTCAACCCGACGCTGACGGACCTGATCGGCGGGATCCAGACGGTCACCCTCGGCGACGAGGAGGCCCGGCGACGCCGCACGCAGAAGAGCGTTCTCGAGCGCAAGGCCCCGCCCACCTTCGACGTGATCGTGGAGATCCTCGACCGCGAACGAGTCACGGTCCATGCCGACGTCGCCGACACGGTCGATGCCCTGTTGCGGGGCGACCCGATCTCGTCTGAGCTGCGCTGGCGCGACGAAGGCGGCGTGCACCGCTCGCAGTCGCGGCCCAAGCCGTCTCCCCGCGAGGCGCTGAGCGGCGGCGATCGCTTCGGCAGCGACCGCTTTGCCGGTCTCGTCGGAGCAGGCCCCGGCTGGCGCACCGAGCCCGGCTGGCGAGGCGGCGCGTCCCACGGCCCCGGCGACTGGCGCGAGGCCGAGCGCACCGGATTGCGCCCCGGTTACCGGTCGGGCACGAGCGGCGGCTGGCGAGCGCCGGTTCGAGGGCCTCGTGGAGTGCACGACGCTCCCCGCCGAACACGCACCGGCGA
>CAZRUC010000254.1:0-3878 GCA_964603175.1 uncultured Anaerolineaceae bacterium | reverse complement strand
ACGTTGAGCTCGGCGATGGCCACGAGTTCGAGCATTCGGCCGCCGGCCGGCCCGATCCTACGGTCTGGATTGCGCAGAAACCCTCGTGCAACCTCGGCGCCGATCGTGCCGGCACCGAGGATGGCGACGCGAAGTGGTCGTGACTCGGTGCTCATGGGCGGGTTGGACTGGGGCCAGCGGAGCCGAGATGGCGCTGCAGCCGTTGTGACGGACTGGTTGTGCGTCGTCTCGGAATGGTACCCGAGGCACAGGTCGATGCGCCGCCGGTGCTCGCTCCGTCCGCTAAACTCGACGACATGACCACCGACGCCGCCGCCACGCCGACTCGCCCTTCCAGCCTGCCCGTCAAGCCGCGCATCTACAGCGGCATCCAGCCCACGGGCAGGCCCCACTTGGGCAACGACCTCGGTGCGATCCGCAACTACGTCGCCTTGCAGGACCGCTATGAGGCGATCTATTGCGTCGTCGATTACCACGCCCTCACGCACGTCCACGACCCCGAAGTGCTGCGCCGCCAGACGCTCGAGATGGCCGCCGCGCTGATCGCCCTCGGCCTGGACCCAAAACGCTGCACGGTCTTCGTCCAGTCGGACCGGCCGGAAGTCGCCGAGTTGTGCTGGCTATTCAACACCGTGACCCCCGTCGGCTGGCTTCAGCGCACGCCAACCTACAAGGAGAAGCGCCAAAACCAGCCTGAGGACGTGAACCACGGCCTGCTCACCTACCCTGTTCTGCAGGCCGCCGACATCGCACTGCCCAAGGCGTCGCTGGTGCCGATCGGCAAGGACCAGGCCCCGCATCTCGAACTCACCCGCGAGATCGTGCGTGCATTCAACGCCCGCTACGGCGAGACGTTCCCCGAGCCGCAGGCCGTGTACACCGAGGCGCCGGTGGTTCTCGGGACAGACGGCGTCAAGAAGATGAGCAAGTCGATCGGCAACACGATCGAGGTCCTGGCGGAACCCGACGTCATCCGCAAGCAGATCATGTCGATGGTGACCGACACGCAGCGGATCCTGCGCTCGGACCCGGGGCGCCCGCAGGTATGCAACGTGTGCCAGATGCACCGTCACTTCGGCAGCGATTACGAGGAGATCTGGGAAGGCGAGCGGACCGCCCGTACCGGCTGCGTCGACACCAAGAAGCTACTCGCGGAGCGCATCATCGCCCACTACGCCCCGGCCCGCGAGACGTACAGAGAGCTGATGGCCGACCAGCCGCGACTCCGGCGCATCCTCGACGAAGGCGCCGAAAGGATCCGACCGATCGCCGAGGCGACGATGGCGGAGGTCCGCGAACGGATGGGCCTTCGCTAGCCCGATGACCCGGGCGCGGTCTCGTCGTACCATCACCGCATCAGCCCGTGCCGAGGTTTGAGGGGATGAGCGACCAGCCCACGACCACATCGTTCAGCTTGAGCGACCGAGAGCATCGCTGGCTGACCGCGTTCCTGGTCGTGGCGACGCTGGCCGTGGGCTTCCTAGTGGTGGACTACGTCGGCAAGTACCTCACGTACTTCGGCGACGTGATCATGATCTTCTTCCTGGCGTGGTTGCTTGCGTTCATCCTCAGCCCGATCGCCAACGGCCTGGTCCGACTGATCCCTAGCCTGCCGCGCTGGCTGGCGGTAATCCTCGTCTACGCGCTGCTGATCGTCGCCCTCATCGCGGCCATCCTGCTGATCGCCCAGCAGCTGTACTCGTCCATCAACAACTTGATCACCAACTGGCCGCAGGGCGATGCCTTGCGTGCCAAGCTGCAGCCCGGACAAGACTGGCTCAACTCGGTCGGCGGCGGCCAGATAAGCCTCTACGCTCAGGTCACGCAACTCTTGGCAAACATCAAGAACGGCGCCACCGACCTGCTGAAGCCGCTGGGTGACATCGCCGTCGCGAGCCTCGGCATCTTCGGCAACCTGCTGTTCATATTCTTCCTCTCGCTCTACATGGCCGTCGATCGGGATCGGATCGTCAGCTTCCTCTTCCGGCTCGTGCCGCCCGCCTATTCCGACGAAGCACAGCTGCTGGAGCACAGCGTCGCCCGCTCTTTCGGCGGCTTCCTGCGCGGCCAGGCGCTGATGGGGCTCATGTACGGGGCCATCTCGATGACCGCCAGCGCGATCCTGGCCCTGCCGTACATGCCGGTGACGGCCGTCTCTTCGGGTGTCCTGCAGGCAATCCCGTTCTTCGGGCCGTTCATCTCCTGGGCGCCACCGGTGCTCGTCGCCATCTTCTTCAAGCCCGAAGCGGCCGTCTTCGCGCTCGTAATCATGATCGCCGGCTGGTTCGTTCTCATGAACATAATCCAGCCGCGCCTGATGTCCGAGGCCGTCGGCCTCCATCCCGTCGTCGTCCTTGGCTCCGTGATGATTGGATCCAAGCTGGCGGGCATCCCCGGAGCGATCTTCGGCATCCCGATTGCCGCCGTCATCGCCTCGTTCTTCTTCTACTACCTGGGCCACCGCCGCGTCGACGGCGGTACAGTTGCCGACCGCGCGGCCCGGATCGTGGAGGAGCGAGAGGGCCACCCGATCCGCGTCCCGAGGCTGCCTCAGGCGGGAGAGGACCAGGATCTGGAGCAGCTCCCGATCGCACCCGCCGTGAAGCGACGCAGTCGGACGGCCCGCGAGGTCGCCGGCGACACAGTCACGAATCCTGGCGCGGCAGCGGGAGTCGTCGCCCGATCCCGCGGCCGCGCCATCGCGTCCGGACCCGCGCTACCCTCGGCGCACTCGGCGTCGGAGGCTACCTCCGCTCGCGGTGAGGCCGAGAACCCGGCCTGACGGCGAGCGCAGCGCGATCAGGACTTGGGGACCTTGATGACTCCTGCGGCTATGGCCGCGAATGCATCCTGTGACATTCCCGTCCCGGTGATCGTGTAGCCCTTCCTGCTCCCCGGCTCCACGTAGACGGCGTAGCCGTCGGCCGGCGTTGGCCCGAGGGCATCGAGGGATCCCGACAGATCGCCGAACGATGCCGGCCCGATCACCGAATCGTGCGACGAGCACAGACTCAGGCCACCGGTGCAGAAGGCGCCCTCCTGGAGCGAGAACTTGGCGCCGCCGGGTCCCTTGTATGAGATCTGGAGCCACTGATCCGTGCCGCCCCGCCACGAGCCCCCGCCTCCGGCCGTGTCCACGTACCAGGTTGCCGCGAGCACCGGGCAATAGATATCGAAGGGCAAGCCGTTCGCCGCGGTGACGTACCAACTCTGATTGTCTGTGCTGCCGGCGCAGGCATTTCCGGTGCCACCTGCAGACGCTCCCGGACTCGTCGCGGCGGACGACTCGGGCGCGGCCTCGGACGAGGCGGCACCCGAGGCGGCGGACGAGGCCGAAGGCTCGCTCGAAGGCGCCGGAGTTGCGGTCGGCCCGCCTGAGGTCGGCCCGCCTGAGGTCGGCCCCGCCGGGGTTGCTCCGGTAACGGAGGTTGGGGCGGTCGTTCCGCACGCCCCCAACAGAAGCGCCACGAGCAGGGCGCAGCCAGGGACGAAGAATCGGGTCGCTCGGCGGTTCACTGGCAGTCCCCTATCGACGGGCAAGATTGGACTGCGGCAGTCGCGCAGCCGCGCGTAGAGCTATGCCGGAACGGTCGGCTGCGCGGTGAAGATCGAGACTTGTGCGTTCTCTGGGAGCATGACGCCGAGGATCTTTTGCAGGGCGAGCACGTGGACGCAAGATCCCCAACTGTCGAAGAAGTGGCAGGTGCACTGCCAGGTTCCACCGTCGAGACGCACCGTATGGGTGTCGTTGTCACCCTTAAACGTCACCGCGAGCTGCTCGAATGTGATTCGATCCAACTCGCGGGAATAGCGGTTCGCCTTCTCGACCTTCCCGATCAGAGAACTGTTCATCGAATAGAACCCTCCGTCGCCCTGGC
>CAZRUC010000253.1:0-3886 GCA_964603175.1 uncultured Anaerolineaceae bacterium | reverse complement strand
GGCACAGTCAAGTCCCGACATCATGCAGCCCTGCAGGCTCTGCGCCGCCGCATCGACCCTGCGGAAGGGGGCATTCGATGAACGATCCGGATTTCGAGATGGAAGCGAGACTACGAGATCTGGCGGCCAAGAGCGGCACGCCGCCCCTTCCGCGGTACATGGCCGAGCTGCCCTGGTCCGTTCAGCGCGATGAGCCCAGAACCGAGAGCCACCGCTTTCTTCCGGCCTTGTGGAGTGCGGCGAGCGGGGCCGGGCGAGGCGCCTTCACGCTTGCCAGGCTCGGAGCGACACTCGCAATCGCGGGATCGCTATTGATCGTCCTGGGCGGGGTCCGGGGCGGAAACGCCAACACTGGAACCGCGCTGATCGTGCCCCAGCCCACCCCACGAGCTTCCTCAGCGGCCCCGAGCGGCGGACCTGAGGTCGTGGTCCTGCCCACGAGCGGCGTCGTGGACGACGTCATGGCTTCCTACATCCACGGCGGCATCCAGCGTGCCAAGTCCGACGGCGCGGCGGCGGTGATCGTCCAGCTCGACACGTTGGGTGGATCCCTGAAGTCGATGACCGACATCGTCACGGATCTGAACTCCACGATTCCCACGATCGTGTGGGTCGGGCCGGCCGGGGCCAAGGCGGCCAGCGCGGGTACCTTCATAACCTTGGCGGCCAACCTGGCCTACATGGCCCCGAGCACTAATATCGGCGCGGCTTCGCCTGTGGCGGCAGGGGGCGGCGACATCGCAACCCAATTCGGTCAGACGGAGGCCGACAAGGTTCTCCAGGACGCCGTCGCGTCTATTCGTGGCTATGCGCAGGCCCACCACCCGCTGGCGGTCGACTGGGCAGCTTCGACGGTGGCCAACGCCAAGTCGTATTCGGCCGATGACGCGCTGGCGGCGCACGGCATAAACGGAATCGCTTCGAGCCTCGAAGACGTCCTGGCTCAGGCCGACGGCCAGGTCGTTACGGTCAACGGGGCCCAAGTTACGGTCCATACAAAGGGCGCATCGCTGGTGACGGTCAACGAAGATCCGATCCAGCTCGTTCTGCACACCCTCGACGATCCGAACATCGCCTTCATCCTGCTGGTCCTCGGAGTGCTGTGCGTTCTCGTCGAGTTCTTCCATCCCACTTTGCTCGTCGGCCTTTTCGGGGCCTTGTCGATCGCCCTCTCCTTCTACGGATCGGGGAGCTTGCCGCTCAATGTGCTGGGCGTTGTCCTGGTCGTCCTGGGTATAGGCATGCTCGCCATCGAGCCGGTGGTACCGAGCCACGGCCTGCTCACCGTGGGTGGGGTGGTGTGCTTCATCGTCGGGGCGGTCGCCTTCTACGGATCGCCCGGGCCATACCTGCCGAGCGTCTCGGTTGCCTGGCCGATCATCCTGACGTCGGCCGGCCTTGCGTCCCTCTACGGCCTGGTTTTCGTACGTACGGTTCTGCAGATAAGGCGCCGCCCTGTGCCCATCGGCTCCGGAATGGTCGGAACCGTCGTGCTCGCAGGCCAGGTCGGGGAGGTCCGCCAGGACCTCGCGCCAGTCGGCAGCATCTACGTGGCCCAGGAATCCTGGACGGCAAGGCTCGATGGAAACGGTCGTGCGCCACGGGGCTCGCACGTTAGGGTCATCAGGCAGGAGGGACTAACGCTGATCGTGCAGAGATTGGAAAGCGACAACTGAGTCGCAGGTCATCCGCCCGAGAGGCGCGTATTTGGAGGTCCAGGGATGGACGTTCTTGCTCCGGTGCTGCTGGCAGTTCTGATAGTAGTTGCCGTATTTGCGATCCTGCTTTCCGTGCTCTCGGTTCGTGTGGTCGCCCAGTGGGAGCGCCTGGTCGTAAAGCGCTGGGGCCGGACGGATCCCGGTCTGGTACGAAACCCGGGACTCCGCTTCCTGATCCCGCTAGCGGACGAAGGAATCCGCGTTGACTTGCGCGAGCAGTTCATCGAAGTGCCGCGCCAGACAACGATCACTCGCGACAACGCCCCGATAAGCGTCGACTTCCTGATCTACTGGAAGATCGCCGATCCCCTCATGAGCATCGTCAATGTGGCCAACTTTGCCGGCGCGCTCCAGGGTGTCGCTGCGACCACGTTGCGTTCCGTTATCGGTGACATAAGCCTGGACGAGGTCCTCTCCCAGCGCGAGCGCATCAACGAAACGCTTCGCATCAAGCTCGACGAGGTTACGGAACGGTGGGGCGGCAAGGTTACGACGGTCGAGATCCGGGAGATCATGCCGCCGCCCGCGGTCCAGGACGCGATGAACCGCCAGCTGTCTGCCGAGCGAACCCGGCGCGCGGTCATCACCGAGTCCGAAGGCACCCGCCAGGCCACAATCAACGTCGCCGAGGGCGACAAGCAATCGGCCATCCTGCGCGCCGAGGGCGATCGGGCGGCCGCGATTTTGCGGGCCCAGGGCTTCAGTGAGGCGCTGCAGACCATCTTCAAGGCGGCTCATGGCATCGACCAGAAGACGATGACGCTCCAATACCTCGACGCCCTCAAATCCCTCGGCAGTGGCCCGGCAACGAAGTTCGTGATTCCACTCGAGTTCACACAGTTCATGGGACCGGTGGGCGCGATGATTCAGGGGAGCATGAAGGGCGGTTCCGACGAGCCGAACTCCTGACATCTGCCCGCGCGGGCGGGCCGGAGGCGATATGGTCAGCCGTCGTGGCCTCGGCCGCGGCGGCTGGGCCTTGTGTTACGCGCCCCGCAGCGTGTAGGTTGACCGCAACACAACTCACCGCTCGTTAGCCTGCCTATAATTCCTGGCATAGTCCAAAAGTCCTAGTACCCCTCTCCTATGGAGCGGACGGGGGCTGCCGACTCCTCATAGGGGCTTGGCCCCGCCTCAGTCAGGTGAGCCAATGGCCGTCAGGATCCTTGTAGTCGATGCGGACCCCACCGTTCAGCGCGCCCTGGGCTACGCCCTGTCACAGGCCGGCTACGAGGTCATCTCCGCGAGTGAGGGGCCCGGAGCCCTGCGCATCGCGCGGACCGAGCGGCCCGCGCTCGTGTTGCTCGCCGCAAACCTGCCGGGCGTGGATGGCTTCACCGTCGTCAGCCGGTTGCGCCTCGAGGATGGGCCTTCCACCCACACCCCGGTGATCCTGCTCCTGGCCGAGGGCGAGGCCGAGCAGCGAGGGAAGGCGCTCCGTTCCGGCGCCGACGATTACCTGATCAAGCCGTTCCACCCGGCCGAGCTAATGGCGCGCATGCGCAGCTTGTTGTCCCGTTTCGCACCCGCCGACACGCCAATGCCTACCGGCCGGGCCGTTGCCACGGCCACGCCCCGTCGCCGGGAACCCGCGCGGGTGGTGCTCTTCTATGGGGCCAAGGGCGGCGTCGGAACGACCACCATCGCCATCAACACTGCTATCGCCCTCCACAAGGAGCTGGGGCAGAGAGTCTGCCTGATCGATGCCAACCTTCAGTTCGGCGACCACCGTGTTTTCCTGGATCTCGGCCTGGACCGCAAGAGCATCGTCGAGCTCGCGACGGCCGGGGCGTTCGACATCGAATTCATCCGCCAGGTCCTGGTCAAGCACGAGTCGGGGATAGACCTGCTGCTGGCCCCGCCGTCGCCGGAGACTGCCGAGCTCGTGACCAGCGAGCACCTGCCCGAGGTAATTTCGCAGCTCGCCAACGAGTTCGATTACATCGTGCTCGACGTGGACAAGCGGCTGGACGAAATCAACCTGCGTGTCATGGACGTCGCCAACATCATCTTCGTCGTGATGACGGCCGACCTTCCGTGCTTGAAGAACGTCCGCCTGGTTCTCGAGACGATCGGCCACCTCGGCTACTCGGAGGACAAGGTCCGGCTGATCCTCAACCGCTCGAACGCGTTCACGGGGATCAACGTGAAGAATGCCGAGAGCGCTC
>CAZRUC010000252.1:0-3921 GCA_964603175.1 uncultured Anaerolineaceae bacterium | reverse complement strand
ATCATCGGCGACTACGACGCGCTTCTGGTTCGCAGTCAGGTCAAGGTGACCGCCGACATCCTCGCCCATGCCACTCGCCTCGTGGTCATTGGTCGGGCCGGAGTTGGCGTGGACAACGTCGACCTCGAGGCGGCCACCAAGGCCGGTGTCGTCGTCGTCAACGCCCCCACCGGAAACACCGTTTCCGCGGCGGAGCAGACCATCGCCCTGATGCTGGCCCTCGCCCGCAAGACTGCCGCCGCGGACGCCTCGATGCGCCGAGGGGAATGGAAGCGCAGCGCCTTCACGGGCGTCGAGCTCCGCGGCCGAACGCTCGGCATCGTCGGACTCGGGAAGATCGGCCAGGCTGTAGCGCAGCGGGCTCGCGGGCTCGAGATGCAAGTGATCGGCTTCGATCCATTCATCACGGCTGAACAGGCGGCGCTCCACGGCGTGACGCTGGTCGATATGGACGCCATCATCGAGAAGTCGGACGTGATAACCGTCCACGTGCCGCTCAACAAAGCGACTCGTGGCGTGATCGGGCCGCAACAGATCGACAGGCTCAAGCCGGGCGTAATGCTCATCAACGTGGCCCGGGGCGGCGTCTACGACGAAGCCGCGGTAGCCCAAGCCCTCGCCGACGGCAAGATCGCCGGAGCTGCATTCGACGTTTACGAGAAGGAACCGCCGGTCGATTCGCCGCTGCTCACTGCTCCCAACACCGTGCTTACGCCACACCTCGGCGCCTTGACGGCCGAGGCGCAGGTTCGCGTTGCAGAAGAAGCGTGCGAGCAGGTCATCGACGTGTTGGCCGGTCGATCGGCTCGGTATGCGGTCAATGCTCCCCTGCTCACTCCGGAAACGGCGCGGGCGATTGCCCCGTACCTGCCGCTGACTGAGACGCTGGGTCGCTTTGCCGCGCAGTACCTCCGGAGCGGGGTCAAGACGCTGACCGTGGATGTCGCCGGCGACCTGGCCGAATACGACGCCTCGCAACTCACGGCCGCCGCGCTTCGCGGGATTCTCGACAACGCCACCACCGAGCGCGTCAATCTGATCAACGCCGGCTTCCTGGCCAAGAACCGCGGGCTCACTGTGAATGAGCGCAAGACCTCCGACGCGGGCACGTTTGCTTCTCTGGTGACACTCACGGTCGAGGGCGATGCCTGCAAGGCCGTCGTCGCCGGAACGGTCGCCAACGGCGAGCCGCGCCTCGTTCGCGTCGACGACAACCTCCTCGACATGGTGCCGGTGCCGGTCATGGTCATGACCCGACACCAGGACAAGCCGGGCACGATGGGTCGCGTCGGGCTCATCCTCGGAGAAGCTGCAATCAACATCAGTGCCATGTCCCTGGCGCGCGCTGCCACGCGTCAGGATGCGCTAATGCTGCTCGCGGTCGACAACGACGTCCCGGATGCGGTGACAGCCCAGATCCTAGGCCACCCAGCCGTCATCGACGTGTGGGTGATCCGCGCCGCGACCGAACGTTGAGCTCGCTGGATCGGGAGTGGCCCTTGGCCGGGGATGTCCCGGCATCCGGAGTCGCTCCCCTGATCCCGCCGGGCCTCGATGCGGTTCTCGTGCTTGTCCGGCACGGGGAGACGGAGTTCATCGTCGAGGGTCGCTTCCAGGGGCAGGCTGAGACGCCGCTGACTCCACGCGGCGAGCGGCAGATCCGTTCTGCCGGACTGAGGCTGGCCCATCCTCACGACGATCCGCCACTGCCGATCCCCGAGACGGCGCCGTTCCTGATCGCCCATTCTCCCCTGGCGCGCACGCGACGGAGCGCCGAGCTGATCGCCGAGGCCTTGGTAACGGCCGGGCGGGCGGTTCCACCGCTCCGACCCGAGCCCGGGCTGCTGGAGATTGGGCAGGGAGAGTGGGAAGGCCTCACCGACCGCGAGATCTCGGAGCGTTTCGATGACGCCCTCGGGAACTGGCGCCGATGGCCGGAACAGGCGCATGCACCTGGCGGGGAGAGCGTGGACACAGTCCGAGGTCGCGTCGAGGCCACGCTCGCGGAATTGCTGGCCGACCTCGCGAAAGGTGGCAAGCCTGGGACCTTCGATCGCAATCAGGTCCTGGGTTATGCCGACGACGCGCCCGAAGAGCAGCGTTGGGCCCTGCTCGTCGGCCATGGTGGGGTCTTCCGGGTGGTGCTCTGCGTTCTACTCGGTTTGACGATGGAGCATTTCTGGAACTTCGACTTCGGGCTCGCGTCTGTCAGTGTCATCGAGATCAGATCGGGACGGGCCGTCCTGCGGAGCCTGAACTTCGAGGCACCGATGGGCGGCGTTGACGTGCCAAGCCGCAGGCAGGACGCGGAACGCAACGCCAAGGGCGCCCTTTAGGGTCGCCAAGGCGCCGCGGATTCGCGGCTACTTGTCCCCGGACGCGGGCGGCCGGCTGCGCGGGCCACGCCCCTTATTGCCCCGACGCGGCAACCTGAAGGCCAGCCTCAACAGCGCGCGGCGTATTCGGGTTTGCGCAAGCGCAAGCGCCTGCATTCGATCCGTGCCCATCTTGCGCCGACCGTACGTCACCTCGACCGTCGCGGTTGCTACGACCCCGAGCGGGTCACGGGCCTTGGGAAGCCGTTCGGCAAGCATCCCGGTGTATTCGTAGACCGTCTGAGTCGGCTCGGGGCGGTATCCCAATCGGCTTGCCAGGCGGACGATGCTTCGGTAAACGGCGTCGGGTCCCTCGAGCCGGCGAGGTCGGCGCCGCCAGAGCACGAGGAGCGCCAGTAGCAAGACGAGGATGAGCACGGCTCCGATCAGCGCCATTGCACCCGGGTTGTTGTCGTTGGTCGTTGCAGTGATCGTGCCACCAGGCGTGGTAGATCCCGAAGGCCGAATGGCTGGCGTGTTGGAAGGGACCGTCAGGGAAGGCGAGGTCGAGGGCCCGACCGGAGAACCCGGAGGCAGAACCGTCGCTATCCCGACCGACCCGCCAGTTGGATCGAACGGGACCCAACCGTAGTTGGGGAAATAGACCTCCACCCAGGCGTGCTGCTGCTGCCGCGTTACCTGCTCGATCAACGAGTGAGGGTCGGGGCGCGTAGGCAGATAACCGAGCACGTAGCGCGCGGGGAAGTGCTCCATGCGCATCAGCATCGTCATCGTCGTCGCGTATTGCTGGCAGAAACCCTGGCGGTACTTCGCGAAGCAATCCACCGTCGAGAGGCCTGTGCATTTGGCCACGATGTCCTGGATGTTGGCGTTGTAGACGAACCCGCCGTCGCTACCTCGCAGGTAGTTCTGGATTTGCTTTGCGACGTCGAACTCCGACGTGAACGGCAGGTTGTTGGTTTGCGCCCAAGCGCGAATCTCGTCGAGGAGGTTGTTCGCCTCGTCGCCGACCAGCTCGGTGCCCTGCCCATACGTGGCGAGCAGGCCCGGCGGGAAGTTGCTCCCGGCGCTCTGGAGGCGAGCCTCCGTAAGGCCGCCGGAGATCTCCAGATCCGGAACATTGGAGGTGATGGTGTAGACCTTCGCGTTCGTGGACAGGGACGCCACAGTCGTGTCGTTCACCCCGAGCACCGAGGTCCTGGTTGTCTGAACGTTTGTCGCGTCCGGTTCGTTGGCGACGATCATGTGACTGATCGACTGATCCTGGATGGTGACGATGAACTGCGCCCGAATCCGGCCCGGAGTGGATCGGGTAGTCTCATCGATCGTCCCGGCATCGAGAGGCTTGCCGGCATCGATAGTGGTCTGCGCGGTCTTGCTCTCGGCCCAGCCCGTGGACTGGAACTGGTCGTACGAGATCATCCGCCAGTGGAACGAGGAGAGGCCGGCGCTCGGGACCTGGACCGTGAACACATTGCTCGACGGCGCGGAGAACGCCGCAGAGATCGGAGAGGTGCCCTGGAAATCCGCACCGCCCTGGAAGCGGCTCTGGCCGTTGTTCGGAAGGTACGCGCTGAGCCACGTT
>CAZRUC010000251.1:0-3927 GCA_964603175.1 uncultured Anaerolineaceae bacterium | reverse complement strand
CTCGTCAGACCGAGCCTGGTGCCGTTCCTCGAGTCGAGGACTCTCGTCGGCGCGACCGAGACATACGTCGCTCCGGCGAACCCGGGTGCGAAGTAGCCCGTCACGTCGATGAGCACATCGGCGGTGGCGCGGTTCGTGCCCACGAAGAGGACGCTCAGGTTGCCGCTGCCGAGGGTCACGGTGATGTTGTTCGCCCGGGTGTCCCGAGCGGGGAAGTTGATGGTCGAGGTACCGGTGCTGCCGGGCGTCGAGACGCTCAGATAGCCGGAAGAGGAGGCATTCACGACCGTCACATTGGCGGTCACGGCCACCGCGCTCGAGGGGATGTTGCGAGTGGGGTCGGCGGGCAGCTTGTTCGCAATCTGGACAAGCTGGGCCGTGTTGGAGGCGAGAGTCGTGAGCCCGTTGCGTATACCGGCCCGGGAGTCGGCAACGCGATTGGTGGTGACGCTGAAGTAAGTGTTACCGACGGGAGCCAGGGTGAAGTACCCCGTCACGTCGAAGAGCACGTTGGCTGTGGCGTTGCGCGTTCCGAGGAAAGTGACGCCGAGCGAGCCGTCCGTCGCGAGCGCGATGGTCACGCCGTTGGCGCGAGTGTCCCCCGTGGGGAAGTTGATAGTCGAAACGCCGGGGGCGTTGTTGGGGGTCGTCGTCAGGGCCACATATCCGGCGGAACTCGCATTGACAACGGTCAGGTTGCCGGTCACGGCGACTGCCGTGGACGGGATGTTCCTGGACGCGTCGGCGGGCCACAGGTTCGTGACCTGGATCTTCTTGGCGACACCGGTCGCAAGAGTGGTGATGTTGAGGGAGGTCCCGGGTCGCGAGTCGACGATCCGGTTGGGGACAACGCCCAGGTAGGTGGCTCCGGCAAGCGGTATCACCGCTGCTGAGGCCGCCGATGCCGGTCCGGTACCCATAACGTTTGCTGCGGTCACCGTGAAGGTGTACGAAGCGCCGTTCGTGAGGCCCGCGACTGTGCAGGTCAGGGCGCCCGTCGTCGTGCAGGTGAACCCGCCGGGCGATGAAGTCACGGTATAAAGGGTGATCGTCTGGCCGCCGTTGCTCGCCGGAGCGATCCAGGAGACGGAGGCAGAGTTACTTAGGCCGATGGCTCCGACACCCGTGGGGGCGCCGGGGATGGTGGCCGGGATGACCGCATTGGAGACCCCAGCCGAGCTCGTGCCCATGGCATTGGTGGCCGTGACCAGGAAGTTGTACGAGACGCCGTTGGTAAGCCCCACGACGGTGCAACTCGTCACGCCGGTTGTGCCGCACGTAAGCCCGCCCGGCATCGACGTAACCGTGTACGCGGTGATCGCCGAGCCGCCGTTGCTGGCCGGAGCCGACCAGCTGACCAGCGCCGATGCGTTTCCGGCGGTCGCGACGACTGCCGCTGGGGCGCTCGGAGCGGTAACTGGGACGACGCCGGAGGACGGCGCAGATGCGGGACCGGTGCCCATCGGGTTGGTTGCCGTAACGGTGAACGAATAGCTGGTGCCGTTGGTGAGGCCACCGACCGTGCAGGTCAGGGTGCCTGTCGTCGTGCAGGTGAGCGCACCGGGCGACGACGTGACTGTGTAGAGGGTGATGGCAAGGCCGCCGTCGCTGAGCGGGGCCGCCCACGCAACGGTGGCGGTCCCGGCGCCGGCCGATGCCGTAACGGTCCTCGGTGCGCCGGGGACTGCGGCCGGGATGATGGTGTTGGAAGGAAGCGACGAGGGACCGACGCCGGCTCCGTTGGTCGCGGCGACGGTGAACGAGTACGGCGAGCCGTTTGTGAGACCGAAGACCGTGCAGGTCAGAGCGCCTACCGTGCAGGTAAATCCGCCGGGCGAGGAGGTCACCGTGTAAGAGGTGATCGCCGAGCCCCCGTTACTGACAGGAGCAACCCAGCTCACGGTCGCCGAGGTATTGCCGGCAACCGCTACCGGGGCCGTCGGAGCGCCTGCCAGGGTCATCGGGATGACCGTGTTGGACGGCGCCGATGGAAGGCTGGTTCCGGCCGGGTTGGTGGCGGTGACAGTGAAGCTATAGGGTGTGCCGTTGGTGAGGCCGGTGACCGGGCAGGTAAGGGTGCCGGTCGTGGTGCAGGTCTGGAGGCCGCCACCTGATGCGGTCACCGTGTAGCCGGTGATGGCCAGGCCGCCGTTGAACGCGGGGGCGACCCACGTCACGACCGCCTGAGCGTTGCCGCCAACAGCCGTGACTGAGGTAGGTGGATTGGGGGCGACGGGCGGAATGACGACGTTGGAAGGCAGGGACGCAGGCCCCGTGCCGATCTGGTTGGTGGCGGTAACGGTGAAGGTGTAAGCGGTGCCGCCGGTGAGACCGGTGACAAGGCAAGTCACAGTCGGCGCCGTCGCCTGGCAGGTCTGGAGGCCGCCTCCGGAGGTGATGACGTTGTACACGAGCGGGATCGTGGCCAGGCCGTCGGTTGTCGGCGGCGACCAGGTCACCATTGCGGAGCCGGTCCCTGCGACCGCGGTCACGTTGAGCGGAGCGCTGGGGACGGTCGCGACGAGGAAGGTCTGGACTGCGTTGGAGAAGGAGTCTCCGGCCGCGTTGAATGCGGACACGCGGTAGCTATAGGCGACTCCGGCGACAACGGCCAGGTCCACGAACGAGGTGTGGTTGGCCATCACCGTGCCCTTGGTGCTGTAGGCCCCGACGGTTCCGCCAAGACCCGGCGTTACCACGGCTCTTTCGACCCGGAAGCCGACCTCGCCCTTGGGATCACCCCAGAACGAGCCGACGCCGAGAGCCTGGGCGGCGGGCGTTCCGTCGGTCCAGCTCAGGTTGATGCCGGCCCCGCCGGCGGTCGAGAGGACCGGCGCGTCTGCCAAAGCCTTCGGCATGTCGGTCTTGATGGGCCGCATCATGTCGTTCTCTTCATGGCCGAGGAGGTGGCAGTGCCACACATACTCCCAGCCGTAGTTGACCGTCGCGTTCGCGACCGTAGAGGGGTTGCCGTTGGTCACGTCGAACGTCGCGATCGGCGCCCCGAGCGGCCGGGTCACGTCGATCGAGCGGATGCTGTCGGGCACGCCGAATGGCACCTGGGGTTCGACCGGTCGTAGGGCGACGATTGCGTCCTCGAGCGGATTCATCCGGACGGTTTCTTTCCAGCCCAATTCGTTGGGATCCGGCGGTTTGACCATGCCGTCCCAACCAACTCTGTTGATGAGCTGGACGTTGAATAGGTGGAAGTGGATCGCGTGGGTGTCCACGCCGTTATGGGTGATCTTCCAGATCTGGGTACCGTCGCCAAGCGATCCGATTTGTGTCCCGAGATTGCTCGGCGAGATGTCTTCCGTGTACGGCTCGGCGTATCCGAGTGGCACCGTGGTCTGGTTCAACCCCGTCGTGTTCGGGAGCTCGACGCCGAGCGTGGCGTTCATCCTCCCGTACTCGACCTCGAATAGCTCCTGGATTGCCTTCGGTTGAAGCGGGAAGTTGGTGATGGGCGTGCCGAGGGTGGCGGGGTTCGCCACATTGAGGGGCGTGAAGTTGGTCGTTGTGTCGCCGATGTTGACGTAGTGGTCCGCGAGCGCTTGGCCGTAGACCGCGCTGTAGGCGGACTCAGGAACAATGATCTGGTCCTGCGAGGCGGCGAAGGCCGCCGGGAGGGCAGTGGTCAGCGGCGCGGTGTTGAAGGCGGCCGCGGCGGGGACGCCGGCGACCGGCGTGACCTGGAACTGCATGATCGTGCGGGTGTTCGGGCCGTAGCCGGGCAGAGTCGACGGCGCGCCGCCGATCGAGGTCTGGTCGGGATCGCCCGTGTAGTAGTCGTAGCGCGGATCGAACGCCGGCACAGGTGCCGGAGCGTCGTTGTATAGGATCAGGTTCGAGCAAGTGGTGAGATTGACCTGCGAGAAGTCGACGATGACGTCGGCCCGCTCAGCCGGTCCGAGCATCAGGTTCTTG
>CAZRUC010000250.1:0-3974 GCA_964603175.1 uncultured Anaerolineaceae bacterium | reverse complement strand
CCGAGAAGACCATGCCCGCCATCGTGTCCCACAGGGCGTACTTGAGTTCGAACCGCGATGCTCCCTGTCGCTGCCGGAGGTGACGCCGTCCGATGTTGATCTGCTCCTCGACTTCCTGACTGGCCTGCCAGAAGAAGAGGTACGGCGAGATGGTCGTGCCAAGAAGCGCCACCAGGATGCCGATGTAAGCGGGGTCCAGCCGGATCGTCGGGACCAGGGTTCCGGCAAGGATCTTCACGCCATCGGGCCGCGCGAACAGAGCTGCGCCGACGTATGCGAGGAGCGCCAAGGCCAACCACTTGAAGACCTTCTCGATCAAGCGATAGCTGCCCAGGACCTGGAGCCCAATGATCGCGAGACTGACGGGCACGATGAACCAGACTGCCGAGATCGGTACGAGCAGGTTGATCGCAGCGGCGATGGCGCCGATATCCGCGCCGGCGTTCAGCGTGTTGGCCACCACGAGGGCAATCACGGCTGGATAGAGGGCACGCCGGTAGTGCTCGCGAAGCACGCCCGCCAGGCCTTTGCCGGTCACCAGACCGATCTTGGCGCACATGTATTGGACGGCCGTCTGCATGGGCAGCATGGCGATGGCGGTCCAGAGGGTCGCAAAGCCGTACTGCGCTCCGGCCTGTGCGTAGGTTCCGATGCCAGACGGATCGTCGTCGGATGCACCAGTGATGAGACCGGGTCCGAGAGCCTTGCCAAGGCGTTTGAGCCCATTCGGCTCTGCCCGTAGCTCGGCAGCCTTGGGGTCGATGGGCCGTTCTGGGTCCACTCTCGGCTCGCCAGGTCGATTCGCTTCGCGCTTCTCGGGCTTTGCTCTAGTCCCCACGGGCACTCCTCAGTCGCGCTTGCCACGCTTTCAGTTGGCGATACGCCGTCGGCTCCCCAACCAGCGGGTTTTCGGTTAGCCGCAGGGTCGCCGGACACAGGATGAACGGGTCGCCCTGCCAGCCGCCAAGACCCCAGGCGAGCCGATGAGTTGCTCGAATCCGGTGACCTCCCCCGAGATACGTCCTGCACCGCACGCTAGCACGCCGCATCGAGGATCGTGACCGACCGGGGCCTCCAGCCCGCTGGGCGGTCGAAACCGACCTCGGGACCGGCCATTCGTCTCGGGCTCAGACCAGCAGGGAGGGTTCTCATCCTCGCGACAGACGCCGGTAGGGCCCAGGATCAGACGACCCATCGACGTCGACGACTACGTGGGCAGGATAGCTAACTGGAGTATCGAGATGACCGGCGAACGAACCAAAGGCTCCATCAACAAGGCCACGGGCAAAGTCGAAGAGGGGCTCGGCAAGTTGACCGGCGATCGGTCGCAGCAGGCTAAAGGCAAGGCAAAGCAGATCCAAGGTAGCGTGCAGCAGGGCGTTGGCAACGTGCAGGACGCCGCCAGACCGCGCTGACCGGGAGACCCAACGACGACGCGAACGGCATTCGCCGGCGCCCACCCGGAGCGCCAGGGATGTTCGTTCGTTGTCCCCAATCCCTATCCAATGGAGGAACGCTGCTATGGGCATCATCGCGTGGATCGTCCTCGGGGCGATCGCTGGCTTCATCACAAACATGATCATGGGCGGCTCGGAAGGCGTCATCGCCACGATCCTGCTGGGTATCGTCGGGGCCGTCATCGGAGGCTACCTGGCCGGCACTCTCCTGAAGGTCGCTGACGTGACCGGTGTCAACGTCGAGAGCATCGTGGTCGCAGTGATCGGTGGCGTCGTCGTCGTCGCTGTGTACCGGATGCTGGTGGGTGGACGCTCCTCCGCTCAAGTCTAGGCTTCGACCCCGTGGGACCGGTCGGCATTCGTGAGCCGATCGGTCCAGGAGTCCGCGGCGCAAGGCCGGGAAGGCCGGCGCGTATCAGCGTGTTGTCGTGCCGAACGGGCCGCGGCTCACGATGGTCCGTGCCCTATTTCTGCGCGCTCAAGTGGGCGGCGGCCTCGCGTTCAAGGATGGCCAGACGTGTGTAGTAGTCCGGGAACTCCTTCAGGTGGGCGAGCGCGATTTTCCCGGTGAGGTTCCAATCGTCCCCGGTGACATTCGTCTTCGAGTTTCGGAGCCCATGCTCGAGCTCGACATCCAGCCCCATCCGGAACTGTTCGAGGTCGCACTTCAGTGCCTTGAAGTCAATCGTGAGTTCAGTCGCGACGGCGATTGCCTCTTCGCGCGTGAACGTTTTCTTGGCGGTCATCTCAGTTGGTCCTCATGGTCATCCGACTCACACGTCGCGTATTGCGCGTGTTCCGCGAATGCTTCGCCGTCGAGTCTAGGTAGGAGCCACGCTGCCTACGAGGATGAGAACCCGACTGCTCGCCCGGAGTCCATCCCCAGGCAACACATCCGGCCGGACAAACAGAAACCCGGCCCTGTGGCCGGGTTCCATTTGTCGGCATTGGTTGCGGGGGACGGATTCGAACCGCCGACCTTCGGGTTATGAGCCCGACGAGCTGCCGCTGCTCCACCCCGCTCGGGAAGAGTAGCGACCGGGGGGGCCTGAGTCAAACGACGCTCGGGCTCCCGAGCGCGCGGCAGGCCAGCGCCTCGTGCCATGCCGCCAGCGCTGCGGGCCACCAGATGTCCATCGCCGGATCGGTGCCGTACCACGGCCCGCCGCCGCCCTGGCCGTGGACCGTGCCGTCGAGAACGATGTGTTGCGCTCCGGCGAGCATCGCCGCATCGACCGGCACGAGCCCGTCGCCCAACGTCCCGGACACCGCCGCCCGACCCAGCACGGAGCGGTAGAGAAGGTGCGCCACGCGTTCGCGGCCCGAGCCGGTGACATCTCCCCGAATGGCGCGCGACGCGACCGACACATAGCCGATCTCCGGGACGTAGTAGGCACCCGGCACAGTCGCCTCGGCCAGACCCGCAACCACTTCGTTGAGCCGGCGCCCCACGCCCGACCCTGCCGACAGCTCATGCGGCGTCCCGAGCGTGACGATTGCCCCGATCCGCGACGCGGCTCCGAAGCGCCGTCCGGGGAAAGGCTCCGGGGCCGTTAGCAGCCGCGCTATCAAACCGCCGGCCGAGTGGCCGACCACAAGGAGCGGTGCGCCTTCGGAAGCCTCGCCGGAAAGCCGGGTGGCTTCGATCAGCGCACGACCCGATCGGACGGTGATGGCAGAGCAACCGCGCGTCGCGGCGATGATCCAGTCCGGCGTCCAAACGCGGGCGACCACGACTCCGGCGGCACCACGCTCGAGCAGGCGATCCACGAAGGGGCGGTACATCGGTGGCGCGGTGAGGAAGCCCCCGAGCACGAGCACGGTGGGACGAATCTCGCTCGAGTGCCGTCGCCAGTCCATCTTTCCATCGTACGCCGGCCGGCCCGCTCGGCGTGTCCACCCCGTCAAAAGACCACCCGTAGAGCCAGGTGCGCCATGATGTGGCGGTCCAACTAACTGGAGGCCGTTCATGAGCTTCGGCGACGACGAGCAGACACCCGATCGGCTGGGTGCAATCCCGCCGCAGGACGGCCCCGAGGCGCCTGCCGACGCGCCGGACGCTCCTGGCCCGCCGGACGCCCCGGGCGCGCCGACATGGCAAGCCTGGGCGCCCCAGGTGCCGCAATCCGACTGGCAGGCGCCGCAGGCGCCCGGCTGGCCGCCCCAAGCCCCCGTCTGGCCGCCCCAGGCCCCCGGCTGGCCGCCCCAGGCCCCCGGCTGGCCGCCGCAAGTTCCGACGTACGGCCGCCCGAGGTCCGGCAGGCTGCCCCAGATCCTCGTCGTGATCGCGGTCGCCCTCATTGCGTTTTCCGGTGGGATGGTCACCGACCGGCTGGCGTTCGGCCCAACGGCTGCGCAGGAGCCGCTCACCAACTTCGGCGTCTACGAACAGGCCCTGCAGCTCATTCGGTCCGATTACGTGAACCGCTCGTCCGTGACCGATCAGCAGCTCCTGTATGGCTCGATTTCCGGCCTACTCGACAGCCTCGGCGACACCGGCCACTCTCGGTTCCTGAC
>CAZRUC010000249.1:2606-3980 GCA_964603175.1 uncultured Anaerolineaceae bacterium | reverse complement strand
GCCAGGAACCGGTTCGGGTGACGCGCGGCCGTTTCGTTCACGCTCATCTCCCCGTTGTGGGTTGTCCGAAAGACATCGGCCGTGTGCCGCTGCCTTGACGTTGAGTCTACCTGTCCCCACCGCTCCGCATCAGTGCGTCGCCGCACCAATGCAATTCGGAGCCACGGTTCATTATCGCGGCTTCCAAAGTGAGCATCAGGGCATTTCGTCGTGGGAATGATGGGCTCGGTGTTGCGCGAAGGCCCTCGGCTGGAGGTACCAGGACCACAGCCCAGTCGTACCTCTTTTGCCTGCCCCGAACGCTCGGTTCAGACCTCGGGGAGCGGGTCGGTCGCCCGCTCAGCCGCGCGGGATTTCCGGCGCGACCCGGGCAGTTCTTGCTTTCTCCGCCCATGCCGCGAGGACGTTGTCCTTGTGGGGCCGGATCGGGCAATGCTCGTCGCGGTTGCCTGCCTCGTCGCAATAACCCAAGGCCACGCATTTGGGAGCGAGGAAACTGCCCAAGAACGGGCTGACGGCGAAGACCTCGTGGCGGATGAGCTGGAAGAGGCGACGGATCTCCCACTGGGCCATGGTGCAGAGCCGCAAACCGGACATGTGTATGAGGGCGCGGAGGTTGGTCGTCATGACCAGGTTCGTTCTTGTGGCATTGGGGAAGACGAAGCGAGCGTCCTCGCCCGGAATACCCGCCTCGAGCAACTCCGAATAGAGCTCGAGCGCGCCGGCCACCTGCTCGTCGTAGCGCTCGCGCAGTTCCGGGTCGGCCTCGGCGATCGTGGCGGGGAGCATGGTGGAGGCGCCCTTCTTGAACGATACGTAGCGCTGGCTCTGCTGATCGAACGCCACGCCGGCACGATGGCGTACGAGCTGGTGGCTCAGCGTCCGGGTGACGCCCGTTATCGCGAAGGTGAACACCACGTGCTCGATTGTCGAACCGTGGCCGGATTCGATCACTCTGGAGATCAGCTCGCGCTGCTTGTCGAGTGGGATCCGGCCTTCGACCGCTCGATCGAAGATGTCGTCCGGCGCCAGCTCCGAGTAGCACGTCCGGCAGGCGGTGTAGATCAGCGGCACGTAATACCGCTCGACGATCTCCCGGTCGGGGAATACGAGCTTGGCTCTCATGCCCAGATCGAGGCGCCCAGGGTTGCGCGGCATCGAGTTGCCTGCAGGGCTGACTGGAGCGCCGGGACTTCCTGCGGCGCCGGTATCTGAGGTCACGAGCTCAGGATAACGGCTGTGCGGAGGGGCGGAGCCGGAAGATCGGAGCCGTTCGTGAGCCGCAACGTTGCCCGGTTTGGGCGGTCTGTCGAATACGGCTACCTGAGACTCGGATAGCCGTTGACGGCTACCAACCCGGACGGTAGCCTCAGG
>CAZRUC010000249.1:0-2506 GCA_964603175.1 uncultured Anaerolineaceae bacterium | reverse complement strand
CTTCGCGACCGGTACGGTGGGTATGCGTGAGAGGGTGCGTAGACCCGGGAGAAGGACCCGCCCTCGAGCGGACCGGGCGGGCGTACGCGGCCGCCCACGAGGCGATGAAATCGGCTCGTGCCGTACACGATCGGCTGGTCCTGAGGACGGGTCGGGACGACACCGACGAGCTGCTGGCCGACATGACACCGGCTTTGGCCGACCTTCTCGAGGGCCTGACCGCCCGCCAGCGCGTCGTCGCGCGCCTCGCCCTGATCGACGCGCTGCGCCAGTCCGAAGTCGCCGAGAGGCTGGGGGTCCGGCGAGCGACGATCTCGGTGTCGTTCGGCAGAGCCAGAATTCAGTCGCTTGCCGGCCTGGTCGCGGCGATCCGGCGCGTCTATGCCACCGACCCAAGCGGAGCGACCGCCCCGGCTTCCCCGCGCCGCGTCGGATGCGTGTAGGCTGGCCCGGCCGGTGACCTGACGCCTGCCGGCCCAGGAGGAGATAGACATGGCCGAAGGCAACGCCGGTGCGGTGACGGTCCAGTACTTCTACAAGATCCGCTGGGGTTTTCAGGACGAGTGGGTCGCGTTGTTCGAGCGGAATCACTGGCCGCTGCTTCGCGCCCAGCTCGAACTCGGGCGCTTGCTCGACGTCCGAGCCTATGCGCCCCGTTTCCACGGGGACGGACGGCAGGACTGGACGTTCGAGGTGACGATCACGTACCGAGATTGGGCGGCCATGGAGGAGCACACCGAGCCCGCGATCATTGAGCGCCTTTATCCGGACGCGGAGAAGCTGCGCAAGGAAGAACAGCGCCGCTTCGAGCTTGTGGAAGCGCACTGGGATGTGCCTCTGGAGGAGCGAGCGCTGCCTCGCTAGTTGGCGCCACCGCCACTGCGGGCGTGGCGCCACTCCGCGTGTTCATGAGAGCATGAGGCGACACCGAACAGGTGCACTGAGTCGCTCGCCGAAGATGCGTTCAGTGCCTTCGTAAGCACCAGGAGGTTCGGGATGACGACCGACCAGGCCCACAAGACAACCGCCCCCAAGGCGGGCCCGTTGTCCCCAGAAGAACTGCGCCTGATCGACGCTTACTGGCGGGCGGCCAACTATCTGTCCGTCGGCCAGATCTACATGCTCGACAACCCGCTTCTGCGCCGCCCGATGGAAGCCACGGACGTCAAGCCGCGACTCCTCGGGCATTGGGGCACAACGCCCGGACTGAACCTGATCTACGCCCACATGAACCGCGAGATCAAGGCCCGCGACCTCAACTGCATCTACATCATCGGGCCGGGGCACGGCGGCCCCGGACTGGTCGCCAACACGTATCTCGAGGGCAGCTACACCGATCTCTACCCGAGCATCACGAGGGACGAAGACGGCATCCGCAAGCTGTTCCGCCAGTTCTCCTTCCCGGGCGGGATCCCGAGCCACGTGGCGCCGGAGACACCGGGCTCGATTCACGAAGGCGGCGAGCTGGGCTATTCGCTGTCACACGCCTACGGCGCCGCGTTCGACAACCCGGATCTCCTGGTCTGCTGCATCGTCGGAGACGGAGAGGCCGAGACCGGGCCCCTCGCAACCGGCTGGCACTCGAACAAGTTCCTCGACCCGAAAGGCGATGGCGCGGTTCTGCCGATCCTGCACCTCAACGGCTACAAGATCGCCAATCCCACCGTCCTGGCCCGCATTCCCGAGAGCGAACTTCGCGACCTGATGATCGGCTACGGGTACAAGCCGTACTTCGTCACAGGCGACGACCCGGCCCTCGTTCACCAGCAGCTCGCCGCTACCCTCGACACCGTCCTCGACGAAATCCGCGGCATCCAGAAGGCCGCCCGCTCGGGCAAGACGTCCGAGCGCCCGGCCTGGCCGATGATCGTGCTTCGGACGCCCAAGGGCTGGACCGGGCCGAAGGTTGTCGATGGCAAGCAGGTCGAAGGCACGTGGCGGTCGCACCAGGTTCCGATGGGCGAGGTTCGGACCAACGAGAACCATCGCAAGCTGCTCGAGAGCTGGATGCGGAGCTACAAGCCCGAGGAGCTATTCGACGAAAACGGGGCGCTCCGTCCCGAGTTGGCCGCACTCGCGCCGGCCGGCGACCGCCGCATGGGAGCGAACCCGCACGCCAACGGCGGCTTGCTGCTCCGCGAGCTGATCATGCCCGACTTCCGCAAATACGCGGTCGATGTCCCCAAGCCGGGCGGCTCGGTGGCCGAGGCGACCTACGTCGCCGGCACCTTCGTTCGAGACGTCATGGCGAAGAATCCCGACAACTTCCGGATGTTCGGCCCCGACGAGACCGCCTCGAACCGCTTCCAGGCGATCTTCGAGGTGACCGGCAAGGCCTGGGACGCCGAGGTGATCCCCGAGGACGCCAACGACAACGTTCTGTCCACCGACGGCCGGGTCATGGAGGTGCTGTCGGAGCATCAGTGCGAAGGCTGGCTGGAGGGCTATCTCCTGACCGGCCGGCACGGCATGTTCAACTGCTACGAAGCCTTCATCCACATCATCG
>CAZRUC010000248.1:0-4015 GCA_964603175.1 uncultured Anaerolineaceae bacterium | reverse complement strand
GCAGCTACGTCAATCCGGCCTTCTCCAAGACCGAGGCGATGCTCAACGGCTTCGACGAGGCGATCGTCCTGACTCAGGACGGTCACGTTGCCGAGGGCTCAGCCGAGAACCTGTTCATGGTTCGCGACGGCGTACTGATCACGCCTCCGGTCAGCGACGACATCCTCGAAGGGATCACGCGCGCCGGAATCCTGGAGATCGCCAAACACCTGGACCTCCCGATCAAGGAGCGCCAGATCGATCGCACCGAGCTCTATATCGCCGATGAAGTGTTCCTGTGCGGTACCGGCGCGCAAGTTTCGCCCGTCTCTTCGGTCGACCATCGGCCGGTGGGCGACGGACACGTTGGGCCTATGTCGCGGCAGATCAGCCGCACCTATTTCGACGCGGTACGAGGCAGGCTGAGCGCCTTCCGGCACTGGGTGACGCCTATATACACGGGTGAGTGAGGTCGCCGCCCGCGACTCCTCCACCGCGGAGCCGGTCGAAACTGCCGCAGAGGTCCTAGCCCGGCCCAGGAAACGCATCTCTCGCAAGGTGCGGTTGCTCGAGATGATTCCGGGCGTGATCACGTGGATCCTGATCCTCGGTCCGGTGCCTCTGTCGCTCCGTTTTCCGGAGATCGTGGGCTGGTTCGTCCTGAGCTTCGATTTCTACTGGCTGTATCGCGCCGTCGAATTGTCGGTGAGCGTCGGTATCTCGTTCCGGCGTATTCGGCGGGTTATGGCGATCGATTGGCGTCAGCGAGCCTTCTCTCTGGCCGATCCGCAGGCCCGGCTCGACGAGCTCACCACGCTGATCGGCCGCGTGAGCGAGCGAAGCGCCTCGCTGCAGGCCTCGGGTCAGAAGGCCGCGGCGCGGGGTGGACGCCGCGAGCTCCGGAGGCTGATCGAAGAGCATCGCGCCCTCGAGCGGCTGGTCGCACTCGAGATGGATCTCGTGGATCCGCGCCAGCTATGGCACGTCGCCCTGATCCCAACCTACACGGAGCCCTACGAGAAGCTCTACGAGACAGTCAAGGCGTGGGCCGACACCGACTACCCACGCGACCTGCGCATGGTGGCGATCATCACGCGAGAAACTGATTTGGCCGGTCGCGACAACGTCGCGAGGCTCCAGGCCGAATTCGCGGACGCCTTTCTCCATTTCTTCCACATCCTCGATCCGCTCGAGCCGGGCGTCGTGGTGGGCAAGTCGAGCGCGATGGCATACGGCGGACGCTGGCTCTATCGCGAACTGGCCGGGCTTGGCTTCGATCCCAAGAAGGTGGTCGTCACCGATCTCGATTCCGACTATCGCGCCCATCCGCAATACCTCGGCTACCTGACCTACACCTTCATCACGGACCGCGACCGGTACCGGCGCCTCTACCAGCCCGTCCCGATGTTCCACAACAACCTGTGGCAGTGCCCGCTGCCGGTGCGGCTCGTGGCCGTCGGGGCGACGCATGTCCAGATGTGGCGCCACCTCACTCCCGAGCGCTTGATCAGCTTCAGTTCGTACGCCGTCTCCCTGCAGACGGTTCATGAAGTCGACTACTGGGCCACCGATGCCATTCCCGAAGACAGCCGCTTCTTCTGGAAGAGCTTCTTCCGCTACAGCGGTCAATTTCGGGCCGTCCCCTTGTTCATCCCGATCTACGGCGACGCAGTCCGTGCCCGCTCGTATCCGCGCAGCCTGGTCCAGCAGTACACGCAGATCCGGCGCTGGGCTTGGGGTGTCACGGACATCCCGTACTACATCGACAACGCCCTGATCCATTCCGAAATCCCGCTCAGGGACAGGGTGGGGCGGCTCCTGGCGCTTTGGCTGGACCATATCAACTGGGCCGTCGCGCCGTTCATCATGGTCTTCGGGTCGAACCTGCCACTCTTCCTGAACGCGTCCTTCCGTCCCACATACCTCGGGCAGCAGCTGCCGATCTACGCCGCCTGGCTGCTGACTGGTGCCCTGGCATCGCTCATCGTGTTGGTGTTCATCGAGGACCAGCTCGCGCCGCCACGGCCGAAGGAGTGGGGGGTCGGCATGCACATCGTCTCGTGGCTGCAGTGGCTGTGCCTGCCGGTCGTAGGGATCATCTTCACGAACCTCCCGGCGCTCGATGCCCAGACTCGCCTCATGACCGGTCGGTACCTCGAATACACGGTCACCGAGAAGACTTAGCCGCGCGGTCAGGGCGACGGGGTTCCTCCGCCGGCTAAGTCGGCCAGGGCGTCCTTCACTCCCGCTCGAATGCTCGGGACGTCGGGCAGGAAGACGGACTGCTGACCACCCGCCGGGCCGATCATCGCGGAGACGCCGTAGCCGCCGGATGGCGAAAAGGCAATGGACTTGATCCTTGCGAGGGTGACGTAGCGAGCCTGATCCAGGAGCGGCCCGAGAACGCTTGGGCCCTCCGGCAGATCGGTATGGATCGTCGCGGAGAGGCCATCCATCAGCTCGCTCAGATGGGCGGAAACCTCGCCGATGTTTGCCTGCTGCTCGAGCGCTACCAGCAGCTGTTCCTGGCGCGCCGAACGGTTGTAATCGTCGTAGTAGATGCCGCCTTTGCGGCTCCGGGCATACGTCAGAGCCTGGCTGCCGTTCATATGCTGGATGCCGGCCGGGATGTAGATCCGTAGGTGCTGTCCGTCCCCGTTGTTGCCGGGGTACCCGTCGTCCACGACCGGGGCCGGAACGTTGACGGTCACTCCCCCCAAAGCATCGACCACGTTCTGGAACCCTGAGAAATTGACGAGGACGTAGTACTGGATGTCGAGCCCGTACGCGTAGCCGAGAGCTTGTTTGAGAGCGTCCGCCCCTCCACCCGGAAAAAGATCCCGATAGCGATCCGAGTAGGCCCACAGGGAGTTGAGCTTGTAGTTGAAGTTGGAGCCCCAGAGAGAGGACAGCCTCGAGTTCGGAGGCATAGGCAAACCGTAGGTGTCCCGGGGCATGCTGAACATCGACACCTCATGCGTGACGGGATCCAGGCTGACGACGATCATCGTGTCGGTCCGGAAGCCTCCGTCTTGCTCGTCTACCCCTACCAGCAGGATGTTCAGCCGAGTGTTGCTGCTCCACGGCGCGAAGGTCGGGGCGGGCGGCACGGCCTGCTGAGGCGGGAAGGTCACGACCGGTTCCACGGTTCCTGCAGGGTTGGGACTGGGCGAATCGATCGCGACAGGGGAGTGGATCTGCTCCAGGGTGGTGTAGAGCTTCATGTCCCAATAGCCGGCGAAGGCATGGCCCGCCGCTATCACGAGCAGGACCGCCGTCAGGCCCGCCAGCGACAGCGGGTTGACGTGGAGCCCAAGTCGGTTCGGCCGGGTGGCGCTTGTCCGATGGTCGTAGTTGGCGCCGACCACGACGCGGTAGGCGTCGACAGTGGCAAGCGCCCGGAATCCGAGCAACAGCAAGTTCAGGAAGACAAACGGACCGAGCACGGACGTTTGGCCGACCCACAGCTCGAAATCGCGCAGCCCAAACCGGAAGAGGAGCCCGCCGACCAGGCCCAGGCCGACCATGGGAATGACCGCAAAAGCCACGGCCCGCACGTACATTCGACCGTAGGCATGCCCGAGGCCGGGTAGGATGAGGGAAAGGAACGCCGCCGCAAAGGCCGACCTTTGGGTCTGGGGCCGGGCTGAAGTCCTCACAGGCTAGCTAGGATAACCTTGACTGAGTCCAATCGCCCCCGAAACGAGCCGTCGGCTCCGCCTTTGCCCAAGAGGACCATGTTCGAACCAGTCAGCTCCAAGCCCGACCTCGTCGCCCAGGAGCACGAGATCCTGACCCTGTGGCGCGACCGCCAGACTTTCGCTCGCCTGCGGGCCCAGAACGCCGGCCACGAACGCTGGAGCTTCCTTGACGGACCGATCACGGCCAACAACCCGATGGGCGTCCACCATGCCTGGGGACGCGCTTACAAGGATCTCTTCCAGCGCTTCTGGGCCATGCAGGGCCGCGACCAACGCTATCAGAACGGCTTCGACTGCCAGGGGCTCTGGGTCGAGGTAAACGTCGAGAAGGACCT
>CAZRUC010000247.1:0-4015 GCA_964603175.1 uncultured Anaerolineaceae bacterium | reverse complement strand
GCTCCGCTCACGCCGATTGCCAGAGGGAGATCGGATGCCCAGCGCGGCCAGCCCGTCAGTGGCCAGGCCAGGATCCGAAGGCCACTCACAGCAAGGCGGTATGCCGGACCGTGCAACTGTCCCTGGCCTGGACCGGTGAAAAAGGCCACGATCGCGCGCGTCTCGGCGAAGTCATGGCTGAGGTCGTACACGACGAGGGGGATGTACGTGGCGGCGACCAGGACGACGGCCGCACCTCCCCAAAGCGCGATCCGACGCCGCTGCCCCAGGGGCCCGCGCAACACGAGCGCTACCAGGACCGCGCCCATCGGTAGTACGAGCACGCCGGCGATGATGTGGGCCTGAATGGCTATGGCTGTTCCCGCGGCTGCCGATAAGAGCCAGACCGGCTTTCTGCTGGACCAAGCTTGCCAGGCCCCGAGGAAAGCCAAAGCGGCTCCGGGCACGACGAGCGTCGGGTTCCAGATGAAGGTCGAGAAGACGACCAGCCCGCTCGACGAAGATGCCAACACGGCTGCGGCCAATCCGGCCGCCGGGCCCGCGATCGATCGAGCCACCCACCACACGATCGGGACCACCGTGAGACCGGCAAGCGCGGTTTCGAGAAGCACCCCTGTTGGGTTGCCTCCGCCCAGCCAGGCCGCGGGGAGCATCAGGTCGTAATAAAGGGCACCGTGGTGGAAGGTGCCGGTGGAGGCGATCGGGCCGAGCTGTGGAATCGTGCCTGAATGCAGCGCGTTCCAGAGGGCGAGCATCTCAGTGCCCTGATCGGAGTCCCACCCCGCCCGCGACACCAGGTCGTTGAGGCGTATATACCCGGCCGCGAGAGTGATGAGCGCCAGGCCGATCGCCTCGGGCCAGTGGCCGGCCATCCGAGTTCGCGCCCAAAAGAGAAGCGAGACCGCGGCCGTGCCTGCTTGGGATACTCGTCGCGGCGCCGATCCGGCCAGCTCCGAGGCTATCCGGCCTATCGTCCTTCGCCGGTGAGCATTGCCGGGACCGTGCGGGCGATGATCTTGAGGTCGAGCCAGAACGACCAGCGGTCGATGTACTCGAGATCCTTCTCGACCCAGCGGTCGAACTCGGCTTCGCTGCGGCCGCCGATCTGCCAAAGGCCCGTCATGCCCGGCTTCATGGAGAGGCGGCGGCGATGCCAGACGTCGTACTTGGCCACCTCGCCGGGGAGGGGAGGGCGGGGCCCAACGAGGCTCATCTCCCCGCGCAGGACGTTCCACAGCTGAGGAAGCTCGTCCAGCGACGTTCGGCGCAGGAACCGCCCTATACGCGTGACGCGGGGGTCGCGCTCAACCTTGAAGGCGTGGCCGCGGATCACATTCAGCTGTCGGATTTGATCGAGCTGCTGCTCTGCTTCCGAGCACATGCTGCGGAACTTCACGACCTTGAACGTCCGTCCGTGCAGCCCAACCCTCTCCTGCCTGAAGAGAGCCTCGCCGGAGGTGTCCAGCTTGACCAGGACGGCCAGCAACGCGAAGAATGGCGACAACACGAGCAACAGGAAGGCGCTGCCCACGAGGTCCAGGGCGCGCTTGGCCGCGAGGCCGATGACGCGGTCGGGACCGCTTACGAGCGACAGGATGGGCATTCCCTCAAGCTCCTCGATCCGGCCGGTGCTGAGCGTCCGCTCCAGGACCGCGACCGGGATCCGGACGATCTTGCCCTCTTCCTCGCACAGTCGGGCGGTCTCGTCTATCGCTTCCTGCCGTGACAGCGGAAGACAGATAGCAACCTCGTCGACCACTGTCGAATGAAGGATCGAAACGAGCTGGTCGAGGGACCCGAGCACAGGTCGGGTCAGCGAGACCGGCATGTTCTTGGGCAGGCTCTTGACGTGGCCGATCACCTTCAGGCCGAGTTCGTGGTGGGCCTCCACGAGATCGGCGAATTTCTGGGCACGATCGCTGGCGCCCACGATGAGCATGTAGCGCGTATTGCGGCCGCTCTCGCGGAGCCTGACGAGCAGCAGGCGAAGTCCGACTCGCGTGGCGAATGCCATCGCCGCCAGCGATGGGAAGAGGTACAGCAGCAGCAGGCGGCTTACATCGGGGAGCTTGAAGATGTAGAGGAAGGCGAGTGTCGCGATGGCAAACGTCCCGGTCGCACGCAGGATGTCGCCCACCTCGCTGCGGAACGTCCACCGAGTGCGCGAGCTGTACAGGCCGTGCACCCATAGAACACCCACCCAGGCCACGGCGAACAGGACGATCATGGCGCGCGTATCGGGCAGTGCCGAGCGCAGCGTCGGTATTGCGCCTTCCCGCCCGAACCGGAGTATCGACAGCAGCAAGGCGAGGCAGATCGCCAGGCCTCCGTCTGCCAGCATCAGCGTCATACGAAACGCTAACGCGTGACGTCGAATCATCCCCCGACCTCCTGTCTCCGGGCGACGCGAGAGCGAAGTGCCCGCTGTCGCCGGACCTGCGTCCCCGCTCGACGCTGCCCGCCATTCTACTCGCGGGCCCAAATCCCCGTGAAGTATCGAAGATCCGGTGAATCAAGCTGTGGTACATTCCGTCCGCTTTGGAGAACAAGAGGGACAAAACTCCGCTGCCCCGCGCCCGCCGCCGACGAACTTCCCCGTCCATGGCGGCGTTCTTGTCGTTCCTGTGGCCGGGTCTGGGCCAGCTCTACGCCGGCCGGCGACGTGTCGCCGCAGCCTTTGCCGTGCCCGCGCTCGCCATCCTCCTGATGGTCCTTTTCCAGGCGAGGCAGGGCCTCACGGTCCTGGTGGCCCGGTTCATCGATCCGAGCTTCGCATTGCTCGGTTTCGTGATCGTCCTGCTTCTCGGTGCGTGGCGAGCGGCGGCAGTTACGCACGCATTTGCCTCGGGAGATCGCGGCTTGCTGAAGCGCCGACGCGAACGTGCGGCGCTGATGGTTCTCTTGGTCGCGATCGTGGGAATGCACGGTGTCGGAGCCGTATACGCCTGGTCCGCTTACGACATGGGCAGCCACATCTTTTCCCCCTACATTCCCGACCCGGTCGACCCGGGCGGAACCGATGCCGCCGGCTCACCGATCGTCGAGTCCACGATCGAGCCGGCCATCACTCCTCCACCTCAAGACACGCGTGTCAGCATCCTTCTCACCGGCGTCGATTCCTACGTGGGCCGGTCGGAGAGGCTCAACGACACGATGATGGTGGTCACGATCGACACTGCGACCAACAAGGTGGCGATGATCAGCGTTCCCCGCGACACCGCGGGCTTCCCTTACTACTGGGGCGGGACCGCGCCGGCGACGATGAAACTCAACTCCCTCGTGACGTACGTCCAGAACGGCAGAGTCAAGTCGGGCGACGAACCGATGACGACGCTGGTGAAAGAGATCGGCTACCTCGTCGGAATCCCGGTCAACTACTACGCCACGCTCGACCTGGCGAGCTTCGTCAAGTTGATCGACAAGGTGGGCGGGGTCGACATCAACAATCCGTCGGCGATCAACGACTCGACCTACGACTGGCTCAACGGCAAGGACCTCGGCTTCTACCTTACGGCCGGCAAGCACAAGCTCGACGGCATCCATGCTCTCGCTTACGTCCGATCGCGCCACGGCGACAACAACAGCGACTGGGCGCGGGCAACGCGCCAGCAGGAAGTCCTGGTCGCCCTCGAGCACAAGATCGCCAACCCCGGAAACGCTCTCAATCTGCCCGGCATCATGCAGCTCGCCGGCTCGATGATCCGCACCAACTACCCCGCTTCGGATATCGCCGACATGGTCGCCCTGGTCGGGGGAGTCCCCTCGACGGATATCTCGCAGGTCGTTCTGGGTCCGCCGTACAGTCTGGCCAACGCCGCGCCGACTTCGGGAACCTGGACGAGCTGCCTCGAGCTCGACAAGGTCGCAGCCAAGTCGATCGAACTCTTCGGCACGGACAGCCGCTACTACGGGCAGACGCAGCCGAAGACCTGCGCGAGCTGACCACCGCCCCGGCTCGTTACCTCTTGTATCGTTGCCGCCATGCCTGACGCGAATGAGAGCTAGCGGCGGTGCC
>CAZRUC010000246.1:0-4021 GCA_964603175.1 uncultured Anaerolineaceae bacterium | reverse complement strand
TACCACCTCGGGTCCGTCTGGTTGGTCAATCTCCGAACCGGGGGCATCTCCACCGTTCAACCGTTGAGCGCATCGATCCAGGCACTGGCGACGCCAGCCACGACCGACGGTGTCGGGTTCTTCGTCGGCGCAGATCAGGAGGGCGGCCAGATCCAGCACCTGTCCGGGCCGGGCTTCTCGACGATCCCAACCGCGCTTGCGCAGGGCCAGCTTTCGCCCGCGACCCTGCAGGCGGAGGCCACACAATGGGGAGGCGAACTCGCCGCGGCCGGGATCAACCTCGACTTTGCGCCGGTCATGGACGTGGTGCCGCCCGGCGGGGACGCGGCCAATCAGCCGATCGGGGTGCTGCAGCGAGAGTACGGCCACGACCCCACCACGGTCGGCAGCCACGGCACGGCGGTGGTGCTCGGCATGGCGCAGGCCGGCGTCCCGACGACGCTCAAGCACTTCCCCGGACTGGGTCGAGTGGTCGGCAACACCGACACGGTCGCTGCGGTCGTCGACACCACGACGACGGCCGACGACCCATATCTCGCCGCCTTCCGGACCGGCATCGAGGCCGGGGCGCCTTTCGTCATGGTCTCGCTAGCAACCTACACGGCCATCGACCCCGACCATCTGGCTGCCTTCTCACCGACGATCATCGGCACCCTGCTGCGCGGGAAGCTCGGCTTCGGCGGCGTGGTCATGTCGGACGATCTGGGGCACACCGCATCGGTGGCTTCGATTGCCCCGGGCGACCGCGCCACGGCCTTCATCGACGCGGGCGGCGATTTCATGATCGTTCGAGGCGTAGCCCCGGCGAGCCAGATGGCCGCTGCCGTGCTGGCCCGCGCCGAGTCGGATTCCTCGTTCGCGGCCAAAGTTGACGCCGCGGCGCTGTCGGTCCTGCAGGCGAAGGCGGCTTACGGGCTGCTGCCCTGTAGCTAGCCCTGCCGAACGGTCGGGCAGAATCCGCGCTATTCCTCCGAGCGCGGCTGTTCGTGTTCGGCGACGAAGAAGGGAACTTGCGTTCGTCGGTCCAGGCCCAACTTCGCGAGTATCGAGCTGACGTAGTTCTTGACGGTCTTGTCGGACAGGAACACTGCCTCGGCGATTTCCTTGTTGGTCTGGCCCTCGGCGATGAGCGGCAGGATCTCCCGTTCGCGGGCCGTCAACTCGGTCGCTTCATCCGCGTCGGCGCCGCTCGAGATGCGCCGGATGCGTTCGAGGACCATGCCGGTGACGTGCGGGTCGAGCAACGACTCACCGCGCCCGACTGCCTCGAGCGTGCGGACGAGTTCGATCGATCGCGTCTGCTTCAGAACGTAGCCACGCGCCCCGGCCACGATGGCGGCGAACACGTCCACTTCGTCCGGCGAGCTCGTCAGAAAGACGACCTGAGTTGCCGGGAACTCATCCCGGACCATGCGGCAGGCCTCGATGCCGGATGCGTCGGGCAATCGAAGGTCCATGAGCACAAGATCGGGGACGAATCTACGCGCCTGCGAGACGGCCTCCTCGCAGGTTCCGGCTTCGGCGACCACCTCGAACTGGCCGTGCCGGTCGAGGAAGGCGATGAGCCCTCGGCGCACGATTTCGTGGTCGTCTACCACGAGAAGTCTCAGGGGTCGGTCGGGATCGGACATCGAGCGCAAGCATGAACGCCCGAAACGCCGACCGCAATGGCGGCAGCCGCGAGTTGGTCTCATGAGCGATTTGGACCGGTTACTTTCGCGCCGTAGCCGGCAGCAACTTCGCCGGGCAGGATCAGAGGAGTAGGCTAGTAGTAGCTTCGATGTTCATTCAGCGCGTGGAATTGTCGGTCGTCAATCGTCGGGCGGCTGCAAGGGGGCCCGGATTGGCAAGGATCTCAAGAGCACCTCGACGGCTCGCTGCGGCTGTTGTCCTGTTTGCGCTGGCAGCTCCGACGCTCGGAATCGCACCGACTCTGGCCGCGCCACCGGCCGCGCCGAGCGCGGCGCCGAGCGGCAGCGTCGAAGCAGTGTGCCCGCCGGCAACAATTCCGGGGACGGCCCAATGCATGGCGCTTCGCCGAACGGACATGGGTGCGCTTCCGGCAACGGCGGGTCCGGCTGTGCGGGGGCCGGGCTACTACGGACCCGCCGAGATCCAGGCCGCGTATGACCTTCCGATTGGAAATGAGGGCACCGGGCGGACCGTTGCGGTGGTCGACGCGGGCGACCTCCCGTCGGCGGAGTCCGACCTCGCGGCCTACCGCAGTTACTTCGGCTTGCCGCCATGTACAACAGACAATGGCTGCTTCCGCAAGGTGAACCAGAGGGGCGACAGTGACGTTTCGGCTCTCGGGGATCAGGGCTGGAGCCTCGAGATCGGCCTCGACATGGAGATGGTCTCCGCGGCGTGCCCCCACTGCAACATCCTGCTCGTCGAGGCCGACAGCACCTATCTGGACGACCTTGGGACGGGAGTCAATACCGCGGTGAATTTGGGCGCGACCGCCGTGTCGAACAGCTACGCCAGCCAGGAGTGGAGCACCAGCTCTTCGGCATACGACAAGTACTACAAACACGCCGGCGTGGTGATCACCGCCGCCACCGGTGACTGCGGCTACAACTGCTCGGGCGAGTTCCTGCACGGCGTCGTCCCCAAGGTCTCATACCCCGCCGTTTCGCAGTACGTGATCGCCGTCGGGGGCACGAGTTTGAGACGCGACTCGAGCACCCGCGGCTGGACGGAGTCCGCCTGGGGCAATTCCACCAACGGGGGACCGGGCAGCGGATGCTCTCTATGGGTACCCAAGCCACCATGGCAGCATGATTCGTACTGCGCCACGCGAACCCAGGCCGACATCTCGGCTGTTGGGGATCCGTGGACGGGTGTTTCTGTCTTCGAGGGCGGTATATGGTGGGTAGGCATTGGTGGCACCAGTGCGGGGGCCCCAATCATTGCCGCCATCGCCGCAATGGCGGGCGTTCCGGCACCCAATACGTATCCGGCGAGCTACATCTACGCTCACGCCGACCACCTCAATGACGCGACCGGCGGGAACAACGACGTCACCTGGGGGGGCACGGCCAACGCTTGCACCATTGCCAACCTCTGCAACGGCACAGCTGGTTACGACGGTCCGACGGGGCTCGGCACCCCGAACGGGACCGGCGCCTTCGCGCCGCCGACCGTGCCGGGTAAGCCAGGGAATCTGGTCGCCAGCTCCGGAAACAAGTTCGTGGACCTGTCGTGGCCGAGCGTCGACAACGGCGGCAGCCCGATCACAAGCTACACGGTGACCGAGACCGAGGCGGGCCTCGGCGCCGTAACCTGCACCACCGGGAGCGCCACGAGTTGCTCCGTGAGCGGCCTCACCAACGGGGTCCAGTACACCTTCACCATCCATGCCAACAACGTTGTGGGACCGGGGCAGGAGTCCGATCCGTCGAACAACGTCGTTCCGTCTCTCGCGCCGACACCGCCGGGCAAGCCCACGAGCGTGAGCGCCACCGGCGGTCCGGGAATGGCCCTGGTGAGCTGGACCGCGGGGCCTTCGAACGGCAGCCCGATCAGCGGCTTCCTGGTCACTAGCGCCCCTGATGGCAAGACTTGTTCGGCCAGCGGCACCAGCTGCACGGTTTCGGGGCTCACGAACGGCCAGCAATACACGTTCACCGTGACGGCCACGAACGCGGCGGGTACGAGCGCTGCTTCGAATCCATCGAACGCGGTCATGCCTGCCGGCGTACCAGACAAGCCGACAGGGGTCAACGCGACGGCCGGCCTCGGTTCGGCCGCGGTCAGCTGGAATGCGCCCGCCTCGAATGGCAGCGCTATTACCGGCTACAGGGTTACAAGCGCGCCCGGCGGCAAGACGTGCACAGGTGGCGGAGACCTCAATTGCACGGTCAGCGGACTCTCGAGCGGCGTGACCTACACGTTCACTGTCCACGCCACCAATGGCGTCGGCAGCGGGCCGGAATCCGATCCATCGGCGGGCACTTTGGTCTTCACCGGAGCCACGTATCACGCCCTCACTCCGGGCCGGGTCCTCGACTCGCGCAAC
>CAZRUC010000245.1:0-4021 GCA_964603175.1 uncultured Anaerolineaceae bacterium | reverse complement strand
TCGAGCGCGGCTGGGTCGAGGCTCGCTCGCGGCGCGCATTGTCGAGCCCGGTCGGGGAGCGAACGTGACCGAGGCCGAGCGCCGAGCGGCGCTCGACGCCATCGCGCAGGAGGTGGCGGTCTGCACTCGCTGCCGTCTGCATCAGACGCGGACTCGCGCTGTTCCGGGCGAAGGCCACCCCGAAACGGAAGTCGTCCTGGTAGGCGAGGGTCCAGGCTTCAACGAGGATCGGCAGGGCCGGCCGTTCGTCGGCCAGGCAGGTGCCAAGCTCGACGCGTTGCTGACGTCCGTGGGCTGGCGGCGCGACGAGGTGTTCATCACGAACGTCGTGAAATGCCGGCCGCCCGAAAACCGCGATCCGGAACCGGACGAGATCGCTGCCTGCGCGCCCTTCCTGACGCGCCAGCTGGAGGTCCTCGATCCCGCTCTGGTCGTAACGCTCGGCCGGTTCTCGATGGCACGTTTCAGCCCCGGGGCCCGGATCGGGCAGGTTCACGGCACATACCGGCAAGCGGACCCGGCTTCCGGCGCACCCGAAGCTCTGGCTTACGCGATGTACCACCCGGCCGCGGCACTGCACCAGGGATCGTTGAACGAAGCCCTCTTCCGGGACATGCTGGGCGTGCCGGCGGCACTCGTGGCGGCCCGGGAGACGCGTGCGACCGCTGCTGCGCGACCGGACGCCGGCTCGGCTCAAGTCGCCGAGGCCGTGGACGGAACCGAGGCCGCGCCGCTCGAACAATTAGCCGCCGAGCCCGCCACCGCCGTGGCGCCGGCCGTCGCGGAACCCGCCACCGAACTCGCGTCCGACGCCGAAACTCGGCCAGCGGCGCAACTCCCTCTCTTCTAGGATGGACGCAACCGATCGGCCCTGCTACACGAGTAGAAATGCCTGACGCTGAGACCCCGCTCCGGATCATCCCCCTCGGAGGCGTAGGGGAGATCGGGAAGAACATGTACGTGTTCGAGTACGGCGACGACATCGTCGTCGTCGATTGCGGACTCATGTTCCCCGACGAGGAGATGTTCGGGATAGACCTCGTCATCCCCGACGTCACATACCTTAGAGAGAACCGCGACAAGGTCCGAGCGTTCCTCATCACTCACGCCCATGAGGATCACGTCGGCGGGCTGGCTTACGTGCTGCCTTACTTCCCGGGCGTGCCGGTATATGCCTCCACGCTGGCGCGCGGACTGCTCGGCATCAAGATCAAGGAGCACAAGCTCAAGGACAACCCGCTCCTGCCCTTCGACCCCGGCGATTCGCTCCAACTCGGGCCCTTCCGCTGCGAACCGTTCCGGATCAGCCACTCGATCCCGGACGCGATGGGCATCGCCCTTCACACGCCGGTCGGAACGGTGGTCACGACGGGTGACTTCAAGTTCGACCACACTCCGATCGACGGCCGACGTTCGGACTTCGCGGTCCTTTCGCGGCTGGGCGAGGAAGGCGTCATCTGCCTGCTGTCGGACTCCACGCGAGCCGAAACGCCCGGCTACACGCTGTCGGAACGGACCGTGGGCGAGGCTTTCCGAGAGATCATGGAGCCGCTCGACGGCCGAGTTATCGTCGCCACTTTCGCCAGCAACATTGCCCGCATCCAGCAGGTGCTCGAGGCCGCCCAGACGTTCGACCGGAAAGTCGCGGTCGTGGGCCGCTCCATGGAGCAGAACTTCCGGATCGCGACCGACCTCGGCTACCTGACGCACCCTGCTGGGCAGGTGATCAGCAAGGACCAGATCGCATCGACGCCGGCCAACCGTCTCGTCATCGCCACGACCGGCGCCCAGGGCGAGCCGATGGCCGGCCTGGCCAGGATGGCCAATCGCGATCACCGCTTCGTCGAGATCCAAGCGGGCGACACCGTGATCGTCAGCGCCAGCCCCATCCCCGGCAACGAAGAGTATGTGGCGCGGACAATTGACAACCTGTTCAAGGCCGGTGCCAACGTCTACTACCACGCCATCAAACACGCTCACGTCTCCGGCCACGCCAGCCAGGAAGAGCTGAAGCTGATGCTCGGCCTGACGCGGCCCAAGTACTTCATCCCGATCCACGGCGAGTTCCGCATGCTCGTGCACCACGGCCGCCTGGCGATCGAGACCGGTGTGGCGCCCGAAAACGTATTCATCATCGAGAACGGCCAGCCGATCGAGTTCTTCGCCGACGGGACGGCCCGGCGCGGCGCACCTGTGACCGCCGGCTACGTGCTCGTCGACGGCCTATCCGTGGGCGATGTCGGGGAGGTCGTTCTGCGCGACCGACGTGCCCTGGCAAGCGACGGCATGTTCATCGTCGTGGTGACGGTGGACAAGCAGTCCGGCCGGGTCGTCACGCGGCCTGAGATCGTCACCCGGGGATTCGTTCACGGCAACGAGCACGACCCGCTGATGGACGGAGCCGTGGAGCACGTCCTTGCCGCTGTCGAGAGCCCCGGCGACCGGACGAGTGAACCGGGACTGCTCAAGAGCCAGATCAAGGACGAAGTGTCGCGCTACCTCTACGAACAGACCAGGCGACGTCCGCTCGTCTTCCCTGTGGTGGTGGAGGTCTAGCAATGCCTGCCCGTTCCGCTCCGGCCTCCGGCCGCTCGGGTCGAGCCAGCACGGCCCGAACCAGCACGCCCCGGCGCCGCGGCAAACGCCCCCACATTCCGCCGGACGCCGTTCGAGTCGTGATCGGGCTCATCTGCATGCTGCTGGGCGTGGCCACGCTGATCGCCCTGCTTCTGCCGGGCCAGGGACGCCTCACCGACCTGTGGCGCGACTCGATTGCCCCGTGGGTCGGCTTCGGCCGGTATCTGATGCCCTTCCTCCTTCTCGCCCTGGGGTGGTGGATGGTCGAGCGTGCCAAGGGCGTACGCGGCGACTGGGAGCTGACCTCCGCCGGAGCCACGATCGGGTTCTGTGCGTTTCTCGGCTTGGTAGACCTCGCGAACTTCAACCACGGCGGGATCATCGGCCGCCAGCTCGTGGTCGTCCTACCACCGCTGATCACGACTCCGGGCACGGGCATCCTGCTGACCGTGATCATGATCGCGGGCTTCCTGCTTGCCCTGGACATCTCGCTCCCTGCGGCGATTTCGCCGTTTGCGAGCTTGACGGCCCGGGCGGTGGATGCCCTGTCCCGACCGGCACCGGAAAAGGCCTTCGATGCCGCCGCGAGCTCCGCCGCAGTGACTCGCGCAGCCGTCCTGGAGCGGCCCCTGAAAGCCGGCAAGGAGCCGCAGCCGGCGCGGGCCGGCCTCCCTTCCATGCCCGTGGCTATCCCGAACCAGGGCCCCATGTCGTCCACGTTCGCGCCGCCCGCGCCGATGGGGCTTCGGCGCGACGGGTCGCCTCTGGGTGAGATCCCGGCGCCGCAGTCGCCTTCTTCACGAGACGGCGGTTCGGTTCGCGATGGCCTTCCGCTACGGGGCTCCGGCAACGGCGCGGCCGGGCACGGCAACGGCCTGGCCGACGATTCGTCCGGGGAGCCGGGAGAGGTAGTGGGCCTGACCCTCGGTCTGGTAGCCGCGAAGCCTCGTCCCGAATATCGCTTGCCTCCGCTGGCGCTGCTCGAAGATGTAAAGCCCATCGTGGGCGACACCACCATCGACCACCAGCGCAACGCCGCGATCATCGAGGCCAAGCTCGCAAGCTTCAACATCCCAGCCCAGGTGGTCGCCTGGAATGCCGGCCCCGTGGTGACTCAATACGAGGTCGCCCCCTCGCCCGACATCAAGGTCAGCCGGATCGAAGCCCTATCGGACGACCTCGCCATGGCACTCGCCGCCCGGACGATCCGCATCGAGGCGCCGATTCCCGGCAAGAGCGTGGTGGGTATCGAGGTCCCCAACAAGGACTTCAACATCGTGTCGCTCCGCCGCATTCTCGAGGAAGTCGATCTCCGCGGAGCCTCCAAGCTCACATTTGCGTTGGGCCGCGACGTGGCCGGCCACGCCCGTGCCACCGACCTCGCCAAGATGCCGCACATGCTGATTGCCGGGGCCACGGGCTCGGGCAAGAGCGTCATGGTCAA
>CAZRUC010000244.1:0-4050 GCA_964603175.1 uncultured Anaerolineaceae bacterium | reverse complement strand
GCGCCGAGCAAGACTGCCTCGTTACCCTGGACGAGTCGCTTTGTCATTCGTGGTCCTGTCCGATCAGGTCGGGTTGTCGCGGTCGACGTTCGGAGAACTCTCCGTGTCGGTCAAGCCGCGCTGTGGGTCCGTGCCGGCCACGGCCGGGCCGCGAGCCGCATTTGGAGCGTGGTGCGGTGCGGCCTGAGCTGCAGACGCGACCTCTTCGGCCTCGTTCTCGGCGGGGAGTCTGCCTTCCGCGTCACGCTTGGGCAGGACCTCGATCGCCAGGTCCGGGCAGTAGCGCTCGCACAGGCCGCAGCGGATGCAGTCGGTGGCTTCGATGATCGCATCGTGGGTCAGGATCAGACTGTCCTTGGGACAGATCTCGACGCAGATGTTGCAGCGCTTGCACCACTCGTCGACCCAACGGATATTGACGAAGTCGACGATGGTTGGCGCGCGGTGTGGTCGTCTTTCGGCGGTGTAGGGAGTAGTCGTAGCGGGATCTCCAGAGGCTGCAGCGGCACCCTGATCAGGACGCCGGTTGCAGAAGTTTACGTAATCGAGAGTCCGGACGCATCTTTGGGGAGCCTGAGGCCCACGTCGCGAATGCGCGGGACCCTTTTCGGACGCCTACTGAACGCGAATTATCGTCTTTGCCTTGGACCAGAGCCGCTCCAGCTGGTAGTAGTCGCGCTCGGGTGGGGCGAAGACGTGGACGATCACCGAGCCGAAATCCAGGAGCGTCCAGTGGGAGCCGGCTCCGCCCTCCCGGCCGATCGGTCGAACCCCCTCGTCTCGGAGCTTCTCGCTGACGCCGTCGGCAATCGCGCCCAGCTGCCGCTCGGAGCCGCCGGAACAGACGACGAAGTAGTCGGCCATGGACGTGAGCGCGGTGACGTCGAGCAGCACGATGTCGGCCGCCTTCTTATCCTCGGCGGCGTCTACGATGCGGCGGGCAATCTCGAGCGGGCTCAACCGCGGCTCCGGCTCGGGTTCGGCAGGGGCAGCGGACTCGGATACTTCGGCGACGTGCGGATCACCGCCCTCCGCCTCGATCTCGGCGACCAGCGCATCGGCTGCCGCCTGCATGGCGGCCTCGGCGGCGAGGTCGGCGGCGGTCGGCTTGCGGGTGCGCGCTACCGGCTTGACCCGTCGCGGAAGCCCATCGGGGCTCGGCAGCGATTCCGGGGTTGAGGTTGGTTCGGTCACTTTTGGCGATCCTCCGGAACGGAACGATACAGCCGATGGTCGTGGATGTAGGCCTCCACGGGCTCCGGCACGAGATAGCGGATCGAATCCCCCTTGGTCGCGCGGTCGCGGACATCGGAGGAAGAGTTGGCAAGCGGAACCGTGTCGACGAAGACGAACCGGTCCGCGCGGCCCGGGAAGTTGGATTCGAGCCACGCTCGATCGGGCGCAGTTCGGCCCAAGCGTGGAACGACGGCGAGATGGCAGAGGGCGGGGATGCGCTGCGGATCGCGCCATTCGGGCAGGTCGGCGAGCGCCTCTGCCGACAGGATGAAGAAGAGTTCCCGCTCCACGTTCTGGCGCACCGCTTCGGCCGCGAGCAGGTCGAGCGACGCGACCGAATACGAAGGGCCCGGGCGATCCAACTCGACACGGCACAGGGAGAACATGGAGTTTCCCGCGATTGCGAGCTCTACCATGGCGGCTCGATCCTTGGCGGGAGTGACCATTGCGCCCGGCTTGTGGGGCGGTACGCCCGCCGGAACGAACAGGATGCGGTCCAGCTTCAGCGCCTCGCCAACCTGCTCGGCTATGGCGAGGTGCGCGTAATGGATAGGGTCGAACGTGCCCCCCAGGATGCCTACGAGGCGATCAGCCGGGTCGATCCAGGCCGTGTGAACGGCCCCGGTCACCGCTCCTGCCACTCGTCGGGCTCCCATTCGAGCTCCACCGCGGCGATACGGACGGTATCCCCGGGCGCCACTCCCTGCCGGCGCAACTCGGCGTCGATGCCGAGCCGGGTCAAATCGGCCTGGAAACGGTCTGCCGACTCCTCGACGTCGAAATTGGTTTGGGATGCCACCCTCTCGATGCGCCTGCCCCGAACGACGAAGATTCCGTCTTCGCCGCGGGTCACCTTGAACGAGTCGCTCATAGACTCGATGCGATGTACCACTACGCCCTCTGAGGCCGGCGGCTCGGCCAGCTCCTCGGCGGTAGGGAGCATCGTCGATAGCTGGGACCGGAATTCGTCCAGACCTTCTCCGGACACGGCCGAGATGGCGACGGTCGGGAGCCCCTCGGTCCGGCGCGCCTTCTCGAAGGCCACCCAGGCCTCGGACGCCTCGAGCTTGTCCATCTTGTTGAAGACGACCAGCGTCGGCTTGGCAAGCAGCTTCGGATCGTGGGCTTCGAGTTCGTCGCGTATGACGCCAAAGCTCCACTCCGGATCTCGGTCGGAGCCGTCGACAACGTGGACCAGGATCCGCGTCCGCTCCACGTGCCGAAGGAAGGCGTGGCCCAGGCCGGCGCCCGAGCTGGCGCCCTCGATCAGTCCGGGCAAGTCGGCGATCGTTGGGCGGCGCGAATCCTCGTCGCCCATGTCGAGAACGCCCAGGTTCGGTTCGAGGGTCGTGAACGGGTAGTCCGCGATCTTGGGAGTGGCCGCGGTCACAGCCGCGAGGATCGTGGACTTGCCCGCATTCGGAAGTCCGACGAGCCCCACATCGGCGATGAGGCGTAGCTCCAGGCGGATCCAGCGCTCTTCCCCGGGTTCGCCCTTTTGGGCATGCATCGGGGCTTGATGCGTGGACGTGGCGAAATGGACATTGCCGAGGCCGCCGCGGCCGCCCCGCGCCACCATGAGATTCTGTTCGCTGGCCACGAGGTCCCCGAGGAGCTCGCCGCTCGGGTCTTCGAAGATCACGGTTCCCGGCGGCACCTTCAGGACCAGGTCGTCGCCCGCCTTGCCGTGTTTGCGCTGACCGGAGCCACGTCCTCCCGCCACTCCCTTGAAGTGATGGGCGTGGCGGTAGTCGCGAAGGCTGGTCTCACCCGGATCGACGGTCAGGCGGATCGAGCCGCCACGGCCGCCGTCGCCGCCGTCGGGTCCGCCTCGGGGCACGTGAGCCTCGCGTCGGAACGACGCGGCACCGTCCCCGCCGTTGCCGCCGTGAACCCAGATCTTGACCTGATCGAGAAACATGGCTTCATTCTCGCATGGGACCGGTTCGAGGCCGCTTTGGGCGCAGCGACGCAGCGCAAGCCGGGCCCGACGCAAACGCTGAGAGGTCGGCGCATCAAACCCGGGATGCGCGCGACTTAGGAGTGCGCTGTCAACGACCCAAGAAGGCCATCGGATTTCGCGCGCCGCTCGTCGTCCAGTCACCCCACGGGAGCGTGACCCAGACCTCGAAATGCAGGTGCGGTCCGGTCGCGACTCCGGTCATGCCGACGTACCCAATGCGCTGGCCGGCACTCACGCGCTGCCCAACCCTCGGGAGCTCGGCGGAGAGGTGGTTGTAGGTCGTGTAGAGCCCGCCGCCGTGCGAGATCCAGACCACGATTCCGCCGCCGACGCCACCACCGGTCGTCTTCCAACCGGCGTAGATGACAGTTCCGGCGGCTGCGGCTACCACGGGGGTACCACTGTGCGCCGCGATGTCGATGGCCGGGTGGCCGGAGTGGAAGTACTGGCTGATCGTTCCCCGGACCGGCCAGAGCAATCGCCCGCCCGTCCAGGAGCCGCTCCCACCGCTACCGCCGCCGGTGGCGTACTTCGGCACGGGCATGGCCCCGCCGCTCGCGCCGGGGATCAGGAGCGTATCGCCGCTCACGAGGTTTGTGCCCGCGAGCTTGTTGGCATCCACTATCGCCTGGGCGTCGACTTTGTATTTGGTGGCCAGCGAGTCGATGGTGTCGGTCGCACCGATCACCACTACCAGGCCGTCGATCGGCGGAATGCTCAGATGCTGACCGATGTGGAGCGCCTCGGGGTCGGGCAGGCTCTTGCTATTGGCCCAGTAGAGGGTCGTGAGACCCACGTCGAACTTCTTGGCGATGGCGCCGAGGGTGTCGCCGGCCACGACTGTGTAGGTG
>CAZRUC010000243.1:0-4089 GCA_964603175.1 uncultured Anaerolineaceae bacterium | reverse complement strand
CGGCGGAACCTCAACGGCCAGCGTGCCGCCCTGGGTCTCGAGCGTCGTCCCGTCGAGCAGGTCGATCCAGCGCCCATCGCGCGGCGCGTCCACGGAGACCGCCGCTCCCGTGCTCGCGGCGTTCAGAGCGACGACCGCCGTCTGATCGGGCATTTCGCGTGTGAAGGCAAGCTGCTCCGCGGCAACGTGGAGCTGGCGATAGCCGCCCTGCCGCAGTGCCAGAGATCCGGCGCGGACACGTGCCAGCTTCGCGATCGCCCCGGCCAGCGCCGGGTCCGCGCCCAGTCCTGGAGTCGACGCCAGCTCGAGCGCAGGCCGAACCGGTCCGTCGTCGCCGGGAAGTCGCCGGCCTTCGAGCGCCCATTCGCTGCCGTAGTAGATCGACGGCACGCCCGGCATCGTGAACATCAGGCAGTACAGCGGATACAGGTGGCGGCGCTCCGGCAGCTTGCTGGCGACGCGGTCCTGGTCGTGGTTGTCGGCGAAGTTGTAGAGCGGCAGCTCGCGGTACATCCCATCCGGCCCAAACTGCCGGTTGAGGGCGTAGGCGATCTCGAAGTAATTCCGATCAACCAGGCTCGAGTAGAGGCCCTTGTAGGTCTCGTAATTGGTGACCGAGTCCAGAGCGCCAGGGTTGGCCCAACGGCGGTAGTCGCCGTGGACGACTTCGCCGACGAGCCAGAAGTCGGGGTCGATCTGCCGGCAGAAGCTCGCCAGAGCGCGCTGGAAATCGAGGTCCAGAACGTCCGCCGCGTCCAGGCGCAGACCGTCGATGCCGAAGTCGCGGATCCAGCTTTCGACCGCGCCGAACAGATGCTCGCGCACCGCCGGATTGCCGACGTCGAGCTTGACGAGGTCGAAATGGCCGTTCCAGCCCTCGTAAGTGAATGGGTCACCCTGGGGGCTGCGCCGATCGAACCGCAGGCCGGCGAACCAGTCGCGATAAGGCGAGGCCTGGCCGTTGGTCCGGACGTCGCGGAAGGCCCAGAAGTCGCGCCCGACGTGGTTGAAGACGCCGTCGAGGATGACGCGGATGCCGGCGGCGTGACAGGCGGCGACGAGCGACCGCAGACTCTCGTCCGTGCCGAGCCGCCGGTCCACGTGCCGGTAGTCCGCGGTGTCGTAGCCGTGGGCGCTCGACTCGAAGACGGGGCCGAGGTAGAGCGCATTCACGCCGAGCTCGCTCATGTGGCCGATCCAGCCGTGGAGCCGGTCCAGCCGCGGCTCAGGTGGGGAGGAGAAGTCGTTTCGGGCCGGCGCTTCGCACAGACCGAGCGGATAGACGTGATAGAAGAACGAGTCCCATGCCCAATGCTCCAAAGTCGTAGCCCCCATGTACCGATCGGTATAGTGAACAGACAAAAAGAGAGAGGCCCGCCGCAAAGGCGGTCGCCTCGGTTCAGGACAGGATGCCGTGCATGAACTGGTGCACGGCCTGGTAGATCAGCTGGTCGTCCAAAGTGGCGTAGCCGTTGAGAGCCAGCCCGACGTAGGTGTTGATGGTGCCCAGGAAGGTTGCCGCGTAGGCCTTTTCCCGGCCGCGCATGTTGCCGTGGTCGGCGGCTGCGGCGGCGAACATGCGCTCCAGTGTCTCGTGCTGGCCGATGTTGCGGCTCAGCATCGCGCCGTATTCATCGCTGCGGGGCGGCGCAAACCAGAACCCGAGCTGCATCCGGTAGAACGGCGCATTGCCGCGCGCGAAGTCGAAGTAGGCCCGCACGACCGACTCGAGCGTGAGGACGAGATCGCCGCGGTAATCGGCTGCTCGGGCCAGCCCGTCGCGCAGCCCGGCGGTGCGTTCGTCGATCAGGGCGTCCAGCAGGCCGCGTTTGCTGCCGAAGTAGTGATAGAGCGTGGGCTTGGTGATCCCTGCCGCGTCCACGATCTCCTGGACTCCCACGGCGTCATAGCCACGCTCGCTCCACAGGTCGAGGGCGCGGGCAAGGATGATCGAGCGGTTGTCCATACGCGCAGTATACCGTACGGTATAGACGCCCGCAACAGTGATCGACGTGTCAGCACAGAAGAGTGGCCGCCGACACTTGATCGCTAGCATGCGTCGTGCTCAGCGGACCTTCGACAACCAAGGCGACCTGCCTCGTCCCGCTCCAGATTCTCGATGCGGAATCGCGAGGCGAAACATCCATGCGGCCCCTGGCGTCAGTTGTTGGTGTCTGCAAGTTGACTTACCCCTGCGTCCCGTGACAATCCGAATCTGGTTCCACCGGCCAATTGAGGGGCGAAATGTTCGGCACAGGACGACCGTTTGTTCTTTCGAGGGTAGCGGCGCAACACGGCGCTGCCTTGGTGGTGCTCACCGTCCTGGTGGCCGGCTGCGTCGGTGCTAGGAGCGGGAGCGTAACTCCGGCGTCGCCGATGGCGCGCTCCACGGCGATTGCATCACCGCCAGCTTTGGCCGCGCCAAGCGAATCGCCGACCGCCACACAGACCGAATCGCCGACAGCGACGGCTCAACCGACGGCCGTGGTGGATCCGCTCCCGAACGTTCCTCAGGCTCCTGCTGGCACATGGAAGAGCATTCACTGGACCGGCCTGCCGGCCACCCCGGCGTTTGGGGCGAACGTATCCGATTTGTCCTGGGATCCAAGAGTCGGCGTTCCCAGCACAACATTCGAGGTCTTTGGCTGGAGTCGCGGTTACGTCGGCTTCACGATCACCGCTGGTCACGATACCGGCCAGGTCGACTCGTATGGAAATTCCATTTGGAGCGATCCGACGCTCGCTTCGAGCTATTCCGCCGATGGCGTGCATTGGCACGCGGGGCAGAAGCTCCTTTCCCTCCGTGGCGAAACCGGTTCGCCTCTCGAGACGATTCGCGCGGTCGTCGAGGGACCCGCGGGGTTGATGGCAGTCGGTTGGACCGGTGGCTGTGCGTCCGTGTATTTGTACGAGCTATGGACTTCGACCGACGGCAAGACCTGGCAAGCGGTCGATACCCAGACCAGTCGGACGCTCATAAACGACTTCTCCGTAACTCATGTCTCAGGCGGAGCGGCGGGCTATGTCAGCGTCGCCTACAGGAGCGCCGGAGCCTGGATTTCCAAGGACGGCCGCAACTGGCAGGCCGTGCCCCTCAACATCGGTCCCTTCGCGAACTCATTGGTCAATGACGGCACTGCCGTTACCGGTGGTTTCGTACTGGCCGGCCTCGACGGAACGCCAGACTGTACTACCTCGGTCATTCAGCCCGACGATACCCCTCCCCCGACGCCGGCCCCTCGGGTCGCGGCTGTTTGGTGGTCGGCCGATGGCACGAGCTGGGCTCACATTTCGCTACCCGGTGCAGTCTCAAGCGCCCAATACCAGGACACCTGGGTCTCTCGTCTTAGCGATCAGAAGGTTCTCGTGGTGAACGGTGGGCAAGCCTGGGTTTCGTCAGACGGCCAGACCTGGACTCCTGCCAACCTGCCTGGCGTGACCCAAGACGCCATCGTCGCTCAAGGACAGCACAACCTGGTCGTGAAAGGACTCGGCGTTGATGCCGGAGAGGGCAGTTGGAGCCCGGTCGCGGCGGGAAAGCTTGGGCTGCAGACCATCAACGATAGTTCTGCACTCATTTCGGTGGGTCAGACCGGCGAGGTGCCGGAACTGGTGTATTGGGATGGTTACTACGGCCCATACGGGATGGTCGCCGTTGGTCCGACGGGCGTGGTCGTGACAAGCGCCGACGGCAGTCAACTCTGGTTCGGGACGCCTGCCACGAAGTAGCGGTCGATCCGTCGGCCAGGCCTCGACTTCGGCGATAAGTGGGCCACGGTTACATCTGGACCGTCTCCGACGTCAAAGCCGGAGAGAGTCGTGCGGGGGTCGAGATGAACGTTCGAGCCGTCTTGTTGGGGGCCGTCTGTGTCGTGGTGGTCGGGTGCGCGACCAGATCCCCGGCGAGCGCCCCTGCGACGCACCCCAGCGTGACGCCCGCGTCGCCTACCGTCGTGACTACCACAACCGTCGAGCCCACGCCCTCGCCCTCACCCACGCCGTCACCGGTGCCGACGCCGAGTCCGACTCTGCCGGCAAATCCTGTGTCCCCGAGTCAGACGCCGGCTCCATCAGCCTCCGCGACCGCTT
>CAZRUC010000242.1:0-4090 GCA_964603175.1 uncultured Anaerolineaceae bacterium | reverse complement strand
GTTCCTCGGAATGATGCTGTCCGGCGACTGGGTCTTCGGCATCAGGCCGGTTCGCGGCGGACGAGGCAACGGCTAGCCCCTCGTCTTCGGACTGAGCGCTCCACCATCCGGGGCGGCCCTCGGAACGCCTCGACGGCACGCCGCCGCTACCATGAGGAAGTGGTACCGCTCCAGGTTTCCCGTCTCGCAACGCGGCGTTCGGTACCGGTTCTCGGTGCGTTCGTCGTCGGAGCCGTCGCCTACGGACCGCTGTATTGCTTTCCGCTACTCGCGCCCGAATTCGAGGCCACTTTCCACACCTCGCGCGAGTTGGGGCAGATGCCCTGGACGATCTTCCTGCTCGTATCGGCCCTTGCCTCGCCGCTGCTCGGCCGCGCGTACGACCTGTTCGCCGATCGCATCCTCCTGACGATTGGATCGTTGCTGCTCGCCCTTGGCTGGCTCGTAGCTTCCGTCGCTTCCGACGTGGTCTTCCTGGTCGCGGCGTACGGCGTGCTGCTGGCTCTCGGCCTTCAACTCGTCTTCGTTGGCACGACTACCGCAATCGCGAGGCGCTATGCCGGCGTGACGGGCCTGGCCCTGGGGATCGCCTACGCGGGACCGGGAATCGGAGTCGCCCTGGCGCTTCCACTGGCCTCCGGGGTCATCCACAACCTCGGATGGCGGGAAGTGGCGGCCGCATTCGCGGTGCTCTCCCTGGTGGCAGTGCCCTTCGTGTGGCTCATGACGGGCGGGGCTGCCGTCATCGTCCCAGCTCGTACCCGGCGAGCTGACCTCCCCGGCGGCGAGGCGGGCGCGGGTCTGCATGAGACGTCAGCGCCCGGAGCGATCGGCGCTTCCCTCGAGCCCGTTCCCGGCGGCGCGAGGCCCGGCACGGATGCGCTGCTGCGCCTCCTGCGAACCCGCCGCTTCCTGATCCTGCTGGTGGGGGCGATCGGCATCGGCTGCATCGACGAGGGCATCTTCCAGATGTCGCCGCGCCACCTCGTGACGCAGGGCGTGGATCCGAGCTTTGCAGCGTTCGTCCTGTCGATCCAGGCTTATGCCTACGTGGCCGGGCAGGTCGTTGGCGGCGGCCTTTCGGATCGATTCGGACGGCGCTTCATCGGCCTGGTATGTGGCGGGTTCATCGCCGTTGGCGCCACCGCCGTGTTCCTCTCGACCGGTTCGTTGCTCGCGCTGGCGCTCGCGGGGAACGTCATCTACGGGTTTGGGATCGGGGCGACCATTGCCATTCGCTCGGCTGCCTTCTCGGACGTCTTCGGCGGGCACAACTTCGGCGCCATCGTCGGCATCATCGCCATGGCGTACCCGGCCGGGGGCATCATCGCCATGAATGCCGGCGGGATCCTGTTCGACCGTCTCGGGAGCTACTGGCCGGTCTACTGGGTTGCGATGGCGTCGCTGGCGGCCTGGAGCATCGCCCTGATCGTGGCGGGCCCGCGGCGCGACGGCCTGCGCAAACGCTTGGGGAGCGTCCGCGACCGCGTCCCGGTCTGACCCTAGACCACTTCCCGTCGGATCGTGGACGCCGCGAGGACCACGAACACGGCTGCTATGCCGGCGAGCACGGCCAGATCGAGTTGTACCTGGCTCGATGCGAGGTCGGCACCCGCGATCATGACCTGACGCAGACCGTCGATGGCATACGTGACGGGCAGGAGCCGTGCCAACGGTTGCAGTAGTCCCGGCAGCTGGTCGATCGGCCAGAAGAAGCCGCCGAGCACGCCCTGCGGGACGATGACCAGCGGGATGAACTCCAGGATCTGCAACTCGGATCGGGCGAATGTCGAGAGGAAGATGCCGAGTGACACCGCGCCAAGTCCCAGGATGAGGACGAGCAAGTAGGCGATCAACGGGCTCCCGGCGGTCCGGACGCCCAGACCGATGGCGAACGCCGGGATCGGCCCCAGCGCCGGTATCTGGAGGCGGGCGAGGACGAAGGCGAGGACCAGGGTCACCTGAAGGGTCGCGAAGAAGCCAAAACCGAGGCTGTAACCGAGCACGATTTCCGCCCGGCTCACGGGCGTTGCCAGCAGCCGCTCGAGCGTCCCGCCGAGCCGTTCGCGCAGGAAGCTGATACCCGTCAGAACGAAGACGAAGAAATAGACGAAGAAGCCGACCACGACCGGTGCGAGCGTATCGAGTGTCGTGGCATCGGGCGAGCCGTAGACGGTGGCGCGTTCGATCGTTGGCAGGGCGGCCCCGACCGAGCTGTCGGCCACGGCCGTGACGAGAGCCTTCTCCACCGCCGGCAAGGTTGAAGCGTCGGCGGTCGGGTTGAGACCGAGCGTGAGCAGTTCGATCGTGCGATTCGCGATGCTGAAGTCGGGCGGCACGACGACCACCAGGTCGAGCTTCTTGTCCTTGAGCATCTGGCGGGCGGTCGAATCGTCGGCGACGGATTGGTCGAGGGCGATGCCGGGCTGACCTTGGAGCACGGAGTCGAGCCTGGTGACGACGGTCTGGCCGGCGGGACCGGCCGACTCGTTGACCACGGCAACTCGAGCGGTCAGGGTCTGCTGGCTGCTCAGGACCCAACCGAGCAGGGCAATGATCGCGATCGGGGCGGCGAACAGCAGCGCCAGCGATCGCGGATCGCGGCGGAATTGAGTGACGATTCGTCGGAAGACGGCGGCCACGCGAAGCGGGTTCATCGAACGGGCTCGTTGGACTGGGCGGCGGCAGACCCGATGGAGCCCGTGGCGAAGCTCAGGAATGCCGTCTCGAGGTTCTCCGTACCGGCCCGGACACGAAGCTCGCCCGGCGTCCCCTGCGCCAATACGTGCCCGTCTCGAATGAAGAGCAGCTCATCGCACCGATCGGCCTCGTCCATTACGTGGCTAGAAACGAGGAGAGTGGCTCCGGCGGCCGCGAGCCGACGGAAGTGGTCCCAGAACTGGATGCGCAGCGCCGGGTCCACGCCGACCGTGGGCTCGTCGAGGAAGATGACCTTCGGGTTGTGCGCCAGGGCGCACGCCATCGACAAGCGGCGCCTCATCCCGCCCGACAGCTGCACTGCCGGTGTCCCGCTTCGCTTGTCGAGCTCGACCAGCTCCAGGGATCTGCGCAGCTCGGTCTTGTTCGTCTGGCCGTAGAGGGCCGCGAAGAACGTCAGGTTCTCCCAGACGGACAGCTCGGGGTAGATCCCATCGGATTGAGTCATGTAGCCGATCCGAGAGAGGTTCGAACGCGATGGCATGTCGACCCCCAGGACCCGCGCCGTGCCGCTCGTGGCCGTCGCGAGGCCCATCAGCAGGCGTATGAGAGTGGTCTTGCCGGAGCCGTTGGGGCCCAGGAGTCCGTAGATGTGGCCGGGAGGTAGGCTCATGTCTATGGCGTCGACGGCGACGATCTCGCCGAACGATTTGGTCAGTGCGATCGCCTCGACGGCAGGCGCGGGTTGCTCGGTAGTAGGGAATGGGAGCATCTAGCGGCCTCCGGGTTTTCCGTCGGGCGGTGCGGCGCCGCGCAGGAGCAGGTCCACATAAGCCTCGACGTTGTCGATCGCGGGATGGATGCCGATCCGGGCGAGCTCGTCGAAAACGGCCGGCCCCAAGACGATGAGCAGGAAGACGGGTCCGAACAGACCCTGCATGAGCAGCGAGGGATCGATCGGGCGGAGATTGCCCTTGCTCACCTGAAGACCGATCCACGCGACGATGAACGGCGCGCCCTGACCGACGATCTCGGCCATGACCACCCGGGCAAGTTCCGGGTCCTGCGACGAGTTGGCAACGAGGTTGCGGACCAAATCGGCTCGGGTGCGCATAGCTGCGTAATAGGCTTGGGCGATCGCGATCAGGCCTTCTCTGGCGTCGAGCTGCGCCGCGGGCTCGATTTGGGCTCGCATCTCGCCGACGGGGCTGACCCGGTGGGCGACTTCGCGGAGCAGCTCGGCTCTGTCGGCGAAGTGGTGGTAGATCGCGCCCTTGGTCAGGCCCGCCTCGGCGGCGATGGCCTCGATGGAGATGAGGCCGCCGCCCGGCCGCGAGAACAGGCGAATAGCGGCCTCGATGAGGCGATCGCGGGTCGGTTCGTCGTCTGCGGTGCCGATGCGGAAGCCCTCGGCGGCAAGGGCCGCGCGAAG
>CAZRUC010000241.1:0-4094 GCA_964603175.1 uncultured Anaerolineaceae bacterium | reverse complement strand
GGCGTTGACGCAGATCAGCGTGCCGATGAGGCCGATGATCAGGACCATCACCATCGACAGCCGATCGAACCAGAACAGGCGCTGGGGATCGACCTCGGGCATGCGACCGGTGATCTCGAGGAATAGGGCGATGGTGAGCTGGGCCAGGGCCATCCCAGGGGCAAGGACCCGCCCGTGCTGTAGGCCGATCACCACGATGAAGGCTGTTATCGCTATCTCGGCGGCAAGCAAGGCATAGCCGGGCACGACGCCACCGGGGAGCCCGAAGAAGATCGAGTCGCCGTTGCCGAAGGTCACGACCGCAGCGATGGAGGCCACGGCGATCGCGACGCTCGCGGCAAGGACGATCGGGTTTCGCAGCGCCGGGCGAGTAACGACCAGCAAGATGCCACCGACCACAAGCGGGAAGGCGATCAGGAAGGCAACCAGAGCGCTCATGGCTCAGTGCGCCCCGGGCAGCAGGTGACCGACTTCGTACACGAGAACATCGGTGGAAACGGGCTTCTCCAGGTAGCGCTGGACGGGCAGCCAGCCGCCGTCGCGGTCCTGGGCCGAGCGCTCCCGCGCGCTTAGATGTTCGTCGGCTCGCGTGAGCATGATCAGCGGCAGCGTTGGGAAATCGTGAGCGAGCGACCTCGCGAGGTCGAAGCCGGCGAACCCTCCATCCAGCATGCCTTCCAGGACGACGAGGTCGGGCACATCCCGGTGCGCAACTTGGGCGGCTTCGGCGGCGGTCGAGACGACGGCGACGGAATGCCCGATCGCCTCGAGGGCGGTGAGATTGACGGCGACCAGATCTGCGTCGTCGTCCACCAGGAGTATGTTTGCCATACCCTCCACTCTTTGGAGTGCCACGTCCCTCCGGCCTTCGGAGCGGCGTGGACGCGCGCTCCCATGCACGGTGGGGTCGCAGAGCAAGATTACCCAGGACGGCCTATTGCGAGCCCCCGCAGTTTGGCCCTTCATCGCGGGAGTTTCGGCCCTCTTGGTTCGTGACCGACTCACTTTCCACGGCAATTAGGGCGTAACACCTGACAAAATGGACTAGGATGCGGCACATGCACGAGTTTTCCATTGCCGAAGCCCTCGCCACCCAGGTTCTTCGGCATGCGCCCGCGGCCGCACAGGTGCGCAGCGTGCAGATCAGGGTCGGCGCCCTGCGCGGCCTGGAACCCGAGGCCCTCGAGATGTCCTGGGAGGCTGTCACGCACGACACGCCGATCGCCGGGTGCGCCCTGTCCGTCGACCAGCTCCCCTGGACCATCACGTGCTCCGATTGCGGCAGAAGCTGGAGCAGCCCAAAACCGTTCGTGGATTGTGCGTGCGGGAACTCCTCGCCGAATCCGGTGGGGAGCGACGAATTGGACCTCGTGTCGATCACGGTCGACGAAGAGGAGGCGGAATGAACGACCAGCCGCGAACCGTGCGCCTCCCGGTAGCCGAGCGGATCCTGTCGATCAACGACGAAGTCGCGGCCCAAACGCGCCGGGAACTGGCTCGCCGTGGCATCTTCGCCATCGATCTCATCGGCGCGCCCGGGAGCGGCAAGACCGCACTCCTCGAAGCGACCCTGCGCGCGATGGCGGGGCGGCACCGGCCCGCGGTCCTTGTCGGGGACCTGGCGACGCGCCGCGATGGGGACAGGCTGGCGCGCTGGTGCGACCGGGTCGTGCAGATCTCCACCGGGCAGGGCTGCCACCTCGAAGCCGGTCAGGTCCGCGACGCACTCGGAAACCTGGATCTCGAAGGAGTCGACGTCCTTTTCGTGGAGAACGTCGGCAATCTGATCTGCCCCGTCGGCTTCGACCTGGGACAGAATGCCAAAGTTGGGTTGTTCAGCTTAACTGAAGGCGACGACAAAGCCGCCAAGCATCCGTACCTGGTCGCGGAGGCGAACCTCATCCTTCTGAACAAGATCGACCTGGCGCCTCATCTGACGTTCGACCGCGCCGGTTTCGGGGCGGACGTGCGGCTGCTGAACCCGACCGTGCCGATCCTCGAGGTTTCGGCGACCACGGGACAGGGCCTCGACGAGTGGCTCGCGTGGCTCGACCGCGGAGTGGCCGCCTCGGCTGCCGGGTAGCTCCGTTTCCCGTCTTATCCAGGTGGTGGGTGTTACGTGACTCCGGCGGGATCCGCGGAGCGGCTCCGGACGGCGGCCGCCACGATTCGCGTCCATATGGCTCCCAGCCGAGCGTGCCGCGTCTCGGCGCTGGATCGCGATGGACTCCCGCCCGTCCGTGGCCGGGTCTCGGGCACCACGCGCTCCACATAACACTCACGTCCGGAGTAAGACGGGGAAATCCCTTCGCCTGGCCTGCCGGAATCTCAGACCAAGGGCCGACGGAACTAGCTGGCCTCGCTGATCGCCCCTCGCATAGCCAAGACCACGAGCCCCTGCGCTCCTACCACGATTCGGCCCGCAGGAATCGCCGCTTCAAGTCCAGCGGGCCGGCCCAAGGCGACGTAGAGCGCCACCGCCGTTCCCCCTTCTCGGCTGGCGGGGCCAAGAGTCCCGTCGCCTGGGGCCGAAGGGACGCCCGCCTCGGGGACCGCGGTACCGGCTCGCCGGGCCTCTCGGACGCGAAGCTTCGGCGCCGACGCCTGTACAATCGCGGTGACATCGTGCGATTTGGTCGCTCGGGCGCCATGTGCTGCCCGCGACGCGACAGCCTCCCGCATCCAAGGAGATAGAGACCCCATGGTCGAAACTGCTAAGACCCACGTGGCCGCCAAGCGATACATATACGCATGGGGCGGCGGCGAGGCCGAGGGCAATGGCGGGATGAAGGATCTTCTCGGCGGCAAGGGCGCCGGCCTGGCCGAGATGACCAACGCCGGTCTTCCGACACCCCCCGGATTCACCATCACCACCGAAGCCTGCAACGACTACTTCAACGCCGGCGAGAAGCTCCCCGCCGGTCTCTGGGAAGACGTCCTGGAAGCCGTCAAGGCCGTCGAGCACCAGGCGGGCAAGGGCTTCGGCGATGCGAAGAACCCGCTCCTCGTCTCGGTCCGCTCCGGCGCCAAGTTCTCCATGCCGGGCATGATGGACACCGTCCTCAATCTCGGCCTCAACGAAGCCACGCTTGCCGGCCTCATCGCGCTTTCGGGCAACGAGCGCTTCGGCTGGGACGCCTACCGCCGCTTCATCAGCATGTTCGGCCGTATCGTCATGGGCGCCTCCGCCGCCGACTTCGACGAGCCGCTCGAGGCCGCCAAGCACAAGCACGGCGCCAACGCCAAGGACACTGACCTCGACGTCGCCGACCTCAAGGCCCTCGTCGGCGAGTACAAGCAGATCGTCAAGAAGGTCACCGGCCGTGAGTTCCCGAGCGATCCGAACGAGCAGCTCGACCTCGCGATCAAGGCCGTGTTCGCCTCCTGGTTCGGCAAGCGCGCCAACGACTACCGCAACAGCCAGAAGATCGCCCACGACCTCGGCACCGCCGTCAACGTTGTGACCATGGTCTTCGGCAACATGGGCAACGACTCCGGCACCGGCGTGGCTTTCACCCGCAACACCTTCGACGGCACCAAGGAGCTCTACGGCGAGTACCTCGTCAACGCTCAGGGCGAAGACGTCGTCGCCGGCATCCGGACCCCGGAGGACATCAGTCACCTCAAGGTCGAGATGCCCGCGGCGTACGACGAGTTCGTCAAGATCGGGCAGCAGCTGGAGAAGCACTACCGCGACGTTCAGGACCTCGAGTTCACGATCGAACGCGGCAAGCTCTACATGCTCCAGACGCGCATCGCGAAGCGCACCGCCGCCGCTGCCGTGAAGATCGCCGTCCAGATGGTCAAGGAAGGCGTGATCACCGAGGCCGAGGCCGTGGCCCGAATCGAGCCGGCCCAGGTGGACCAGCTCTTGCGCGACCAGTTCGACCCGAAGGCTCGCAAGGCCGCTAAGCGCATCGCCAAAGGCCTGAACGCCTCCCCGGGCGCCGCGGTCGGCAAGGCCGTCTTCAGCGCCGACACTGCCGTCGAGTGGGTCGAGAAGGGCGAGAAGGTCGTTCTCGTCCGGGTCGAGACCTCACCCGATGACTTCCACGGAATGGCCGTGGCTCAGGGCATCCTGACCGCCCGCGGTG
>CAZRUC010000240.1:0-4100 GCA_964603175.1 uncultured Anaerolineaceae bacterium | reverse complement strand
CGGACCATCTTGAGGGCGCTTTCGATGGCCTCGGAGCCGCCGCTGACCGGGTAGATCACAGGATCGTCGACCGGCAGGTGGCGGCCGACTGCCCGAGCGTACTTCTCCAGCGGTTCGGTCGCGAAGGTCGTCCCGTGGACGTAAGTGAAGGCCCGGGCCTGACGCTCCATGGCATCGACGACGGACTGCCGGCCGTGGCCGACATTGACGACGATCGCGCCCCCGGCGGCGTCCAGATACGCACGGCCCTCCGCGTCCCAGATGGTGGCGCCTTCGGCGCGCGCGGCCACCGGCAACTCGCGTCCGAGGACGCGCTGGAAGACGCGCCCAGCTGCCTCCTCGGCAACCGTTTCGACCCGACCCAATCGATCTGGAGTGTTCATGCCGCGATTGTAGGCCGACGGGCCGGAACTACCCGTTTGGCGACCGGGCTCGTCCAACGACTTCAGGCGGAAAGGCCGTCGAGTCGATGACATCTGGCCTATGGCCATATGCGTGATGTCGATCTATTCATATATCACGCATAGGAGACCAGCCATGGCCCGCCAGCCCGATGGCATCTACGTACTGCAGGCCACTCTTCTCAAGACTCTGGCCAGTCCGCGTCGCCTCGAGCTCGTCCATTACCTCGGCGAAGCCGGTCCGGTTGAAGTTCGCAAGCTCGTCGAACACTTCGACATGCCTCAACCCGCGATCTCGCAACACCTGGCCGCGCTCCGCGGGGCGGGGATCGTGGAGTCGGTCCGAGACGGACGTGAGGTCCGCTACCAGCTCGCCGATCCGGAGATCGTGGCCGCCTGCGGGCTGATGCGGCAGGTGCTGATGCGCCGGATCGCCCGACTCGGCGATCTCGCCGCCTCCTACGAGAGTCAGAAGCAGGCTGTTTCGGAAGCAGTCGCCGTCGGACGTTGATCGTCGCGAGCCCCTCCGCCTCCTCCCCCGTCACTCATCGCGCCCCAACAGGATGGAGACCCAAATGACCGCCCTCACCGTAGCCGAGCTTGGATCCGTCACTGCCGCCGAGATCATCGACGCCAGAGGAGCAGCCTGCCCGGGCCCGCTGCTGGAGGCCAAGAAGGGTATGGGCAAGGTCGCCATGGGCGATGTCGTCGAGCTGTGGTCGAGCGATCCGGTGACCAAGACCGACATCAGCGCCTGGTCCGGCAAAGTCGGTCACGAGTTTTTGGGCGTCATCGAGGACGACGGCTACGACCGTGTCTTCATCCGCCGCGGTAAGTAATCGGGACAAACCAATCGGGTGCGGCGTGGCGCCGCTCCGGGCCCTTAGAACCGCAGGAGCATTCGACCGATGAATGCGCTCGCCGCCGCTCCGGTTGACGACCCGATTCCGGCATGGGCGCCGCGGATCCTCGTCTTCTCCACGAACAACATCTCCGATCCGGGCATCGACCTGGCCGGCAGCGCCCACCTTCACTACTCGCCCGGCGTCAGGGTCATCAGCCTGCCGTGCACCAGCGGCATTCGCCCGTCGTGGATCCTGCATGCCATCCAGCAGGGCTTCGACGGTGTGTTCATCGCTTCCGACGGGGACGAGTGCGCCTACTTGCCCGACTGCGCCAAACGCGCCTCCCGGATAGTCGCCGAGGCCCAAGCGCTGCTCAAGCAGAACGGCCTTCAGGCCCAGCGGCTCAAGATGGCCGCGATCTGTTCGGTCTGCGCGGAGAACTTCGCCAAACATATGAACCAGTTCTCCGAGGCGCTGGCAGCGCTGGCGAGTACGGGACCGAAGTCATGAGCAGCTACGACGCGCTCGTCGTCGGCAGCGGCATCGCCGGCATGGAATCGGCACTCAAGCTGGGCGACATGGGCTACAAGGTCCTGCTCGTCGAGAAAGAAGCGAGCGTGGGCGGGCGGATGATCCTGCTCAGCAAGGTCTTCCCCACCCTGGACTGCGCCAGCTGCATCTCCACGCCCAAGATGGCGGCTTCGATCCATCACCCCAACGTGACCGCTCTCACCTACGCCGAAGTCGACGGCATCGCCCGCGACGGCGACGGCAGGTTCAAGGCCACCGTCCGGCGGAAGGCACGCTTCGTCGACGAAGCGGCCTGCACCGGCTGCCAGCTGTGCGAGGTCGCCTGTACGGTCGCCGTCCCCGACCAGTTCAACGCCGACCTGGTCGCCCGCCGGGCTGCATACATCGCATTCCCGCAGGCAGTGCCGAAGAAGGCCGTGATCGAACGGGCCGGCACTTCCCCCTGCAGCTTCACCTGTCCTGCGGGCATCAAGGCCCACGGTTATGTGTCGCTCATCCGGAGCGGCGAGTACGAGAAGGCATTCCAGCTCGTGCTGGAGGCCACGCCGCTCGTGGGCACGCTCGGGCGGGCCTGCTACGCACCGTGTGAGGGCGAGTGCACTCGAGGCTCGCTCGAGGGCTCGCTGCCTATTCGCCGCCTCAAGCGCTTTGCCGCCGATACGCATTACGCCGCGGCCGATGGGCCGGGCGTGGAAGTCGCCCCGCCGAACGGCAAGCGAGTTGCCGTGGTCGGCTCCGGGCCGGCCGGCCTGACCGCTGCGTGGCAGCTTGCCCGCAGTGGCTACGGCGTGAAGATATTCGAGGCGGCGCCGGTCGCAGGTGGCTTCTTGCGCCTTGCCATCCCCGCCTACCGCCTGCCACCCGAGGTCGTGGAACAGGACATCTCCAACGTGACGGCAATCGGCGTCGAGATCGCCACCGACTCTCCGGTCTCCGACCTCGAGGCGCTCAACGCGGACGGCTTCGATGCCGTGCTGCTCGCGACCGGAACCCAGGCATCGTCGCGGCTCAACGTGCCGGGCGAGACCCTCGACGGGGTTGCGAGCGGCCTGCAGTTCCTGCGTGCGACGAAGCTCGGCACGCCGACGAACCTGGCGGGCACGCGTGTCGTGGTCGTGGGCGGAGGCAACGTCGCAATGGATGCTGCCCGGACCGCCGTTCGACTCGGCGCCTCGGAGACCACGGTCGCCTACCGGCGCGGACGCGAAGAGATGCCGGCTCACAAAGCCGAAGTGGACGACGCAGAAGGCGACGGCGTGCGCTTCTCCTTCCAGGTGGCACCGGTCGAAGTGGTCGGCGATGCCGCGGGCAAGGTCTCCGGACTCCGTTTCCGGCGCATGGCCCTGGGCAAGCCGGATGCGTCCGGCCGCCGTCGCCCCGAGCCGATCGAGGGGAGCGACTTCGTGCTGCCGTGCGACATGGTTGTCGTGGCAATCGGCATGGCGCCCGAAGGTTCGGTCTTCGGCGGGCAGGTCGCCGCCGACGGCAACGGCACTCTCCTGGCCGATCCGCACACTCTTCAGACGGCAGTGCCGCACATCTTCGCGGCCGGCGACGTGACGACCGGCGCCTCGGACATAACCCGAGCCGTGGGTCAAGGCCGCCGCGCGGCCCATATGATCGACCGCTGGCTGCAGGGCGAGCCGCTCGAAGGTTTCGAGCTGGACGGCGCTCTGCCGCAGGTCGACAAGAGCAGCGTTCTTGCCCGTCAGCAGCGCTACAGCCGCAGCGACTCGCCGGCCGCCGCCACGGCCCCCGAAAGGACGGCCGGGCCGATGGTCGCCCCGCGCGATTTCGCCGAGATCGAAGCCCCGCTGACGGAACCGGAGGCCCGCGGGAGTGCGGGCGACTGCCTCGATTGCGGCGTCTGCTCCGAGTGCCAGGAGTGCGTCACCGTCTGTCCGTCGGACGCGATCCACCTGGACATGCGTGAGACGACCGAGGAGGTCGAAGTCGGCGCCGTCGTAGTGGCCACCGGCTACAAGCTCTTCGCAGCCGACGCCAAACCCGAATACGGCTATGGCAGGTTCAAGAACGTCATCACGGGCATGGAAATGGACCGGCTGCTCGCTCCGACGCGCCCGTATAACACCGTGCTTCGTCCCGGCGACGGCAAGGTGCCGGAACGGATCGCGTACATCATGTGCACCGGTTCCCGCGACGAGACCGTCGACAACCCGCTCTGTTCGCGGTTCTGCTGCATGTATTCGATCAAGCAGAACCAGCTCGTCATGGGTGCCCTGCCCCTGGCGGAAGTGACGGTCCACTACATGGACATACGAGCGCCCGGCAAGCGCTACGACGAGTTCTACGAAGGCGCGAA
>CAZRUC010000239.1:0-4107 GCA_964603175.1 uncultured Anaerolineaceae bacterium | reverse complement strand
ACCATCGAGATCAAGCAGGATAAGCCGCAGCAATCGGCCTGAGCCGGTGGACCTGAGTACGGTTCGCACGGTCTCGGAAGAAGCCGTCTGCATCGCCGTCGATGCCATGGGCGGCGATCACGCGCCCCTCGAGATCGTTTCGGGGACGCTGTCGTGGGCCCGCAAGCACCCGACGGACAAGATTCTCCTCGTCGGGGTGCCAGAGCGAATCGCAGCTGTTGCCGGCGGTCGGCTGCCTGCCAACGTGGAGATCGTCCCGGCCAGTCAGGTCGTGGAGATGGACGAGTCGCCGGCGCAGGCGCTCAAGTCCAAGAAGGACTCCTCGATCCTCGTGGCCATGGACCTTGTCAAGCACGGCAAGGCGGACGCTCTCGTCACGGCCGGCCACAGTGGCGCCGGGATGGCCGCCGCCGTACTGCGTTTGGGGAGGCTGCCGGGCGTCGATCGACCGGCGCTGGCCGTCCAGATGATCACCGAGACCGGCCCGTTCGTGCTTCTGGACATCGGCGCCAACATGGATTCGACCGGCGAGAATCTCTACCAGTTCGCTCATATGGGCTCTCTGTACGCCGAGCGGGTTCTGGGCGTGGCAAAGCCCCGCATCGCGCTGCTCTCGATCGGTGAGGAGAGAGGTAAGGGCGACCAGGCGATCCAGCAGGCCACCAAGCTCCTCGACGATGACGGCAGCCTCAACTTCGTGGGCAACGTCGAAGGACGCGACCTGGTCAAGCACATGACCGATGTGGCCGTCTGCGATGCCGTTGTCGGCAACGTGACGATGAAGTTCTTCGAAGGTCTCGCCGGGTTCATCTTCGATTTGTGGCGAAGAGAGTTCAAGCGCGGCATCCGCGGCCCGATCGGCTACGTGTTCATGCGCGCCGGCGTGAATCGAATTCGCCACACGTTCGACTATGAGCAGATGGGCGCCTCACCGCTCCTGGGAGTGAAAGGGATGGTCCTCATAACGCACGGATCGGCGAAGCGGCGCATGATCGAGTTCGCCCTCGACGCTGGAGCCAGGGCGGCGCGGGCTCGGATCCCGAGCCTGATCGCCGACTCTCTCCGCGGCTCGGCGAAGGCCTCACAGGCGTAGCGGAGAGGCGGGTCTGGCCGTGGACAGCGCGAAAGATGGCACGCCGGAGCGCGGCAGCGAGCTGCTGACCGTCAGCCACCGCGTTATCGTCGAGATGGTCCGAGTAGCCACGCTCGAGGTCCCGGGCATCCTCCGCGTCAGGCGGGGCGGCCCGCTTGCCTGGCTCGGCGGCTCGCCGGTTCGGGTCGGGGTGCGTGACGGCCGAGTCTTCATCCGGGTTTGGGTCATCGCCCGACCCGGCCATCCGCTCCAGCCGCTCGTGGGGCAGGTCCGCCAGGCTGTCGCGGCCACGATCGAGCGAATGCTCGGCCTCGAGTTGGGCGAGGTTTCGATCGTCGTCGACGGCGTCGGAGGCTGGGGCTCGTGAGCCCCGCTCCCAGGAAGACGCGATCCGACCCCGAAGAGGTCATCTCCCACCGCCTGGCCCGCCGTCTGGCCCTGGCCGCCCTGTTCGAAGCCGAGTTCGGTCAGCGCACGGCCGGCGCGATTCTGGAACGGCATCTGGCCGAAACCGAGGCCGATCCCCGGACCGGCGATTTCGCTCGGTCTCTCGTGGAAGCTGTCGTCCTCGGCCGCGACCGGATCGACGCCCTGATCGAGCAGGCCGCACCGCAATATCCGGTGGTCCAGCTCGCGAGAATGGATCGGACTCTGCTGCGTAGCGGCATCGGCGAGGTGCTACACTCCGGCACGCCGTCCCGGGTGGCTATTGCCGAATGGGTCGAGTTGGCTCGCACTTATAGTGGGGAGCCTGCCCGCCGTCTTGTCAACGGCGTACTCGGGAGAATCGTTCGCGACTCCGCCGTCGGTGCGCAACGCGCCCCGGAGCCGGAGCCGCAATAACCGTCAACCTCAAGCAAATACCCCCGAGGAGGGCGTCAGTTGGCCACTACCTACGAGCGACTCAAGAAGATCGTCGTCGAGCAGCTCGGCGTTGACGAGGACGAAGTCAAGCCCGAAGCTTCGTTCGTCGATGATCTGAATGCCGACTCGCTCGACCTCGTCGAGTTGATCATGAGCCTCGAAGAAGAGTTCGGGACCGAGATCTCCGACGAAGACGCCGAGAGGATCCGCACGGTGCAGGACGCCACCGACTACATCGACGAGCACGCTTCCTAGCCCGCTCCTCGACTGATGCGCCCCGCAGCCGCCCTTGCGGAGCGGCTGGGGCTCCCGGTTCGTGACCTAGAGCTGCTTCAACAGGCGCTGATACACAGCAGCTACCTCCACGAGCATCGGGACCTGGCCGTAGGCCATAACGAGCGCCTGGAATTCCTGGGCGACTCAGTTGTAAGTCTTGCGATTTCGGACGCCCTCTATCGTCGCCACCCCGACGACGATGAGGGCGTTCTTTCTGCCCGAAGGGCCTCGATTGTGAGCACGGCCGGCCTGGCCCGGCTGGCGGGCCGACTCGGGCTCGGCGGGTACTTGCTACTCGGAGAAGGCGAATCCCAACGGGGCGGTCGCCGCCGGCCGGCGCTCCTGGCGTCGGCTTTCGAAGCCGTCGTGGGGGCGATCTATCTGGACCTTGGCTTTGAATCGGCCAGCGCGTTCGTTGTCGGAGTGGCAAACCCCGAGTTGACGAGAGAGCGCCCGTTGAACTCGCTCAAGAGCCCCAAGAGCCGTCTGCAGGAATTCACCCAGCGGCTCTCCGGCGACCGGCCCCAATACCGGCTGGTCCAGGCAATCGGTCCCGACCACGACAAGGTGTTTCGCGTTGAAGTGGCCGTCGAAGGCCGCGTCATAGGCACGGGCGAGGGGCATTCGCGACGGCTGGCAGAGTCCGCGGCGGCCGCGGGCGCCATTGACGCGCTCCGCCAGGAGCCTGGGTTCTTCGCCGATCAGGCCAAGGGAGCCCCTGAGTTGAGCGAGCCCGCGGAAGGACTGCTGGATTCGGATTACGAAGAGCGTCCCGAGACGGTCACTCCGGAACGACGACTGGCTGAGTGGGAAGCCGCAATGCGCGAACCCGAGGTCTCGAGGCGGACTGCGGCCCAGGAGGCCGGCTCGGACGGGAGCGTGCGCGGCGACGGCTTGCGGTGACCGCTCCCGCACGTCTGCTGGCGCTGCGCCTGCAGGGCTTCAAGTCGTTTGGGGAGCGAACGCTCGTCGAGTTCGGGCCGGGCATCAGCGCCGTCGTGGGGCCCAACGGATCGGGCAAGAGCAACCTGGCCGACGCGCTGCGCTGGGCTCTAGGCGAGCAGGGCCGCGCGCTGCGATTGCGCAAGTCTGAGGACGTCATCTTCGCCGGATCGGAGAAGCGATCGGCTCTGGGCATGGCCGACGTGACCCTGGTCTTTGGCAATTCCGACCGGCTTCTGCCGATCGACTTCGAAACGGTCGAGCTGGGTCGCCGGCTGTTTCGATCGGGCGAGAACGACTACCTGCTCAACAAGCAGCGCGTGCGGCTCAAGGATCTAGTCGATCTGCTCGATTCGGCCCACCTCGCCGACAACGCCTTCCTCTTCATCGGCCAGGGCATGGTCGATCAGGCGCTCGCGCTGCGACCTGAAGAGCGCCGGCCTCTGTTCGAGGAAGTTGCAGGGGTCCGCCGCCACGAACGCCGCAAGACCAAGGCCGAGGAACAGCTCCTGGAGGCCGAGGCGAACCTGGCTCGCGTAGAGGACGTGGTGGCCGAGCTGCGTCCTCAAGCCCGCAGGCTCGCGGCGCAGGCGGAACAGCAGGCCTCCCGCCAGAGCGCCGGTCGCGAGTACGGTTCCGCGATCATCGCCATGGCCCGGTCCCGCTGGCAGGAAGCGGCTCAGCGAGCCCGAACCTCCGACGAGCAGCTCAGCACCGTCCGAGCCGAGGTGGAAGCCGCGATGGGGGCACTGCGGGAGGCCGAGGAACGCGCATCGGGCATCGCTCGAGAGCTCGCCACCGGATCGGAGCGGGAGGCGGAGCGTCGGGCTGCCTACGAATCCGCTCGCGCCTATCTGACCGAGCGGCAGTTGCGGGACGCTCGAGCGGCAAGCGACGCCGCCGGGGTCCAGCGCGATCGCACGCGCCTCGAG
>CAZRUC010000238.1:0-4111 GCA_964603175.1 uncultured Anaerolineaceae bacterium | reverse complement strand
CGCCGCCCGACGGTGCCGAACGCGACATGGCCGCGTCCGCCGCGCCCAGGACGCCGCGATCGGAGGGCCCCGAAGGTTCCGCGCCGGCTCCGTCCGGCCTGGCCCGCAAGCTCGCCGACGGCAAATTCGTCATATCGGTCGAAATCGACCCTCCGCGCTCGATTCGGATCGAGCGAACGATCGAAGCCGGCCGCCTGCTCCAGGACGCAGGCGTAGACCTGGTCAATGTGAGCGACTCGGCGACCGGCCGTGTAAGGATGGGCGCGCTGGCAGTGGCGTTCGGCATCCAAACTGCCCTCGACCTCGAGTGCCTGGTCCACCTCACGACGCGCGACCGCAATCTGATGGCGCTGGAGGCGGAGCTGCTCGGGGCTCATGCCCTGGGGGTGCGGAACATCCTGGCCCTGACGGGAGATCCGCCCCGCGTCGCGGACCGGCCGGCCACGACGGCGGTCTGGGACGTGGATGCCATCGGCCTGATCGATATCATCCGCAGACTCAACCGCGGCGAGGATCGTGCCGGGGGCTCGATCGGACAGGCCGCGATCTTCACCATCGCATGCGCGCTGGACCCAACCGCCGCGGACCCGGACAAGGAGTGGACCCGCCTCGAGCGCAAACTCGCCGCCGGGGCGGAGGTGATCATGACCCAGCCGCTCTACTCCGTCGCCCAGGTCGAGGCCATGCTGGCCAGGGCGCGAGAGCATTTCGGGCCGAAGGGCTTCCCGGTGCCGGTGCTCCTGGGCGTGCTGCCGCTCCACAGCGCTCGTCACGCCGAATTCCTCCATCATGAAGTTCCGGGGATCACAATCCCCCAAGAACATCGAGCTGCGATGCACGCAGCCGGCGAGCGGGGCGCCGAGGTGGGCCTCGAAATGTCCATGCAGCTTCTCGAGCAGGTCGGGCGCGAGGTCCAGGGCACCTACGTCATGCCTAGCTTCGGGCGCTACGAGCTGGCGGCCGAGTTGGTTCGCAGGCTCCGGGCTCGCGAGCGCTCTTGAGCGGCAACATGGCCAATCCCGGCTGAACCAGGGAGGGTCGGAGATGCGCGGTAAGGGTCGTGTCGCGTTGTTGGGAATCGCGGGCGCCTGCCTCTGGTTCCTGCTCGTGGTTGGCGGCCTGGCATTCGCCAGTGCGGCTCCGGCGGCAGGTCCGCCCTACCCGGCCGCCGTCGACGGTCAGCGGGTCTACGACAACGCCGGCATCTTTTCCACGCCGGCGATTTCGCAGGCGGAGGCGACAATTCGAAGCATCGAAGCTACCTCCGGCGCCCAGATCGCCATCTACACGCAGGTCAAACCCGAGAGCGACAGCCTTGATCTGGCCAACGCCGACGCTCTCTCACTGATGAACCAGTGGGGCGTGGGTCGCAAGGGCTTGGACGACGGCCTGGTGATCCTCTTCGACATGCAGGACAACCGCCAGCACGGCGAGGTCAGCCTGTATGCGGGGAGCGGCTTCAAAGCGGCCTATCTGACCAACTCCGATCGCCAGTCGATCTACGACAACGACATGCAGCCTCTGCTGGTGGACGGCGACTTCGATGGCGCCATTGCGGCTGCGCTGAAGGATGTGGCGTCGGCCGCCACGCCGGAACACGCGGCGGCACTCAACCAGGCCCGCATCCTGAACGCCGCGGTCGGGATCGCGGTGCTGGTTCTCGCCGTGACGCTGATCGCATTCGTACTGTTCAACTGGTACACGCACGGCCGGGACCCAATCTACGTCGACGACAACTCGGTTCTGATGCCGGCCCCGCCCGACGGGCTCACTCCGGCGATGGCCACCCTGCTGATGGACGACAGGACGTCGAACCGAACCGTCTCGGCTGCCATGGTCGACCTTGCGGCGCGTGGCCTGCTCCAGTTCCGCCAGGAATCCGGGCTGTTCGCCAAGAAGACGAGCATCGGCAGCACGGGCAAGGCAGAGCGTGTCGACACGCCGGAAGGGGGACTTCTCGAAGCGGTCAGCACCTGGACGGGGCCGGACGGTTTCGTCCCGACCTCAACCGCCCGTGAACTTGCGCCGGCGATCCAACACCTCAAGAGCAATCTCGAAACCCTGTCCGTGGAAAAGGGCTGGCTCTCCGGCAAGCCCGGCCGCGTAATGTCGATCTGGATCGTCCTGGCAATCGCCGAAGGGGTGGCGGCAATTCCGCTGTTCGTCTGGACCTTCTCCCTCGACGCCAGCGGCGGGTTGCTCGGAGGAGGGGCCCTGATAGTGGCCGCGGTGGTCACTGGGATCACCGCCTGGTTCATGCCGTGCCGCACGCGGCTGGGAGCGATGCTTCAGGCCATGCTCGCCGCCTACAAGCGGACTCTCCAGATGACGATGGCCCAATCCCGCTCAATGGACGAAGTGGTCGAACGCAAGGCTCTGCCGTGGGTAAGCACGCCGGATGCGGCCATGGCCTGGGGCGTCGCGCTCGGTCTCAACTCGGAGATCGAGAAGCTGCTGGGCGATACGGTCAACGCCAGCGTCGCCTCCGGCCGGCAGGTCGGGTGGTACCCCGTTTGGTTCTACGGCCCCGGGTCGGCCGGCGGGTTCGGAGGTGGTGGCGGCGGCGGCGGGCTCTTCTCCGCCAGCGCGATCCCGGACGTCGGTTCGATGATGTCATCGCTCGGTTCCATCGGTTCGAGCGGTGGTGGGAGTGGTGGCGGGTTCGGAGGCGGCGGTGGCGGCGGCGGGGGCGGAGCGGGCGGCGGTTTCTAGGCCGAACTCCAAGCGGCGGCGGGTTGATCCCGGCTAAACTCGCGTCATGGGTGCTGTCGACACGATGGAACAGTTTTTCGAGCTGCTGAACGCCGGCGATCGCGAGGGCGCGGTCGCCTTGATGGATGAGAAAGCGGAGTTGCGTGTCCACGTGGGCGACAACGCCCGGACGCTGCGCGGCCTGCGCGAAGTGGGCGGCTGGTTCCTACGAGCCGAGCCCGGGTTTCGAATGATCCCCGGGGATGTGCGAGAGATGGGTAACACCTACCAGGCGAACCTGCTCGTCATCCGACCGGGCGCACCGACCCAGCACCTGGACTCGAGCTTCCGCGTCGAGGCGGGCAAGATAACGGCAATCAACTTCACGCCGAGCTGATCGGCGCGGTTGCCCCCCGCGTTACGCCCGGAACGCCCTAGCTTGCCGAGCTGCTGGGCGACACGACTGAGGCTCCCGGTCGCGGAATCTTGATCTGATCCCCAGGGTGGATGACCGCCGGGTCCGTAATCTGCGGGTTGAGCGCCAGGATCGCCTCCTGGCTCACCCCGTAGTGGAGCTCGATCGTGTAGAGAGTGTCCCCCGTCGCGACTGTGTACACCGTGAACGCACCGCTGGGCCCAGGCGTGGGCGTTGGCGCGGTGCTCGGCGTTGCCGAGGCGAGCGTAGTAGCCGTGGCGGTCGGGGTATGGCTTGCCGCGGGCGCCTTGCTCCCCGAGCCCGTGAGGAACGGCCACGCAAAGAGGAAGACCACCAGGATGGCAACTCCCACCATTGCCAGCAGCAGCGGAGAATTGCTCGACCTGTCGTCCCGACTATGCAACCGCGGGAAGTTCTCGGCCTTGGGTGGCCGTTCCCAGGCGGGATGACTGCCGGCCGGCCGAGCCATCGGGGCCGAGGGCGGCGTGATCGACGGCGTGCCGCGAGAGGCGCCGGCGGCCGAGCTCGAGGCTGCGGCAGCCCCGGACAGCAGCCCTATCGAGTCGGCTCCGCTGGAGCCCAGACCCGCCGATACCGAGGAGGCAGGCGAATCTGCTGCCGGGCGCTTGACATCGCCTTTGTATCCCCATAGATCCCCAACCGGTTCCGGGGTGCGCCGTGTCGGCTGTGGGTCGGCCTCGTCCGGGGTGGTCGGGCGGGATCGTCCCGCGAGAAAAGCGGGCGCCTCCGGCTCGAAGCGGGCCGGCGTATCCGTGGCGTCGTCTTCGACTTTGGACGCGGCGGGTCTGCGCCCAGCGGGTTTGACCGCCGCGGCTTCCTGCCGGGCCCAGTCCAGGAAAACCGGGCACTGCGGGAACCCGGTAGACAGGCAGTAGCGTTCCTGATGCGGGAGGGCACGCGGCTCGGGTTGAGACGACGCAAAACAGCGGTGCCGATAATCGGGCCGGTCCGCGCGGTGGTCCC
>CAZRUC010000237.1:0-4128 GCA_964603175.1 uncultured Anaerolineaceae bacterium | reverse complement strand
CGACATCGTGGTCACGACCCTCTCGGATACCGCAGCCGCCACGACGCCACCGGCCACCTTGTCCATCCACGAGAGCTCGTGCTTGTGCCTGAAGAGGCCGACGCCGTCCGTCGGGTCTGGCAAGAGCTCGAGCGGTTCTCGCTGCTCCAAGTTGCCGACCTCATGAACCGCGAGGGCATACCGCATCGGGGGCCATGGAATCGCGAGACAGTCAAGGACATCGCCCGGCGGGGTCGGATGTATCTGGGCTACGTCGTCGAGAAGCGCGGCCGCGACGAACGCCCCGGTCGCCACGAGCCGATCCTGTCCGAAGCCCAATACCGGCGCACCCTGGCCGCCATCGCCGCCCGGACAAGAGTGGGCAACAAACCTTCACCTTTCCGCAGCTACGCCCTGCGCGGGCTGGTCTACTGCGCCTGCGGCACTCGCATGCGAGGGGAAGCCCATCTCCAGCGCGGCACCGAGATCCGCTACTACCGCTGTCCCACCTTGGGTTGCCATGCCCGACGCTGCCCGGCCGAACTGGTCGAGGAAAAGGTGATGTCCACTATCGCCACCGCGGTGCTGCCTGACCCGGTTATCGAGGAGGCTCGGGCCGAGCTACGGCACAGACTCGACACTCCTGGGAGCGCGACCGCCGGCCGCCAGCGCGCACGCCTTACGATCCGACTGGAGCAGCACAAGAAGCAGCACGGCTGGGGCGACATCAGCGACCGGGCATACCAGGCCGAGCGGGACTCGATCCGGGCGGCCCTGGCCCAACTACCCGACGAGGATCGGATCAGGACCTTCGACGCTTACCGGGCGAAACTCTCTGGCCTTGCCTGCGGCGATCGCCGCAGCCTCACCTGCGCGGCGAGAGGAACTCTGTCGAATCGTCGTCGAACATGTGGTCGTGAACGACCGGGTCGTGGAAGGCATCCTCTGGACGCCGCCGAGCGTGGTACCCCCAAGCGGATTCGAACCGCTGATCTCAACCTTGAAAGGGTCGTGTCCTAGGCCTCTAGACGATGGGGGCGCGGCGCGAACGGGAGTGTAGCAGGGGAAACGCCCGTGCTGGCGCAACGCGCGCCACCGGCCCGCTCAGCTGCCCAGCAGAACCATGACTGCGGCCCATCCGAAAGACAGGCCGGCGACCACCGCGGCCACTCCCCCGGCCAGCGCCAGGAGCAGTGCGCGACCGCCACGGCCGTCGCCGCCCGCGATGTATGTGCTTCTCGCGAGGACCACGGTGTCGGACGCGAAAAGGATGCCGGTGACGACTGCAGCCGCGATGAGCACCGGGATTTCGATGCTGCGGCGCGTGACCGACACCGCAAGGAACGCGACCGAGGCGAGTGAAGCAACGCTCAGCAGGACCACGAACGGGGGCAGCCGCCGCAGTCGAGCCATCAAAGGCAGAGGGGCGTCGGGCGCCTCGTCGAAGGTGTCCCAGAACTCGTCGTATTCCTCGTCGGACTCGTCGTCGAGCGGTGGCGGCGCGCTGGGTGGCGGCGCGGCCTGGGGAGTCGGCACTCGCGGCGGGAGCGGCCTGCGCAACGCCGGCTGGCCGCCCCGAAGGCGCGGATCTGGTTCTTGGGTCATGCCGGAGAGCGTACCAGCGTCGAGCCCACAGGCACTTCGCGAGCCGGCGCCGAGCGGTGGTAGACCGCGACGTTGTATTCGAGGCGCGGCCGTTTCATACGATCCGCGATCTCCACTCCGGCCTCGCCGAACGCCTCGCTCAGCAGCTCGCGAGCCTGGTCCCCCGTGTCGAAAGTCCACCAGCAGTGGATGACCCGAATGCGGAAGCCGGCCCCGAGAAACGGTCCGTTTCGCTGGCTCCAGGCCACGCGTTCGGCGAGCATGTCGGGTCGCAGGCGCCAGACGTCGTCACGCCCGTAGTCGTGGACGATGAGCAGCCTGCCCTCGGGGCGCAGCAGCCGCATCGCGTCGGCGATGAACGGGGATCCCGGCGTCGCCAGGTCGGACCAGAAGACCACGACCGCATCCGCGCCGCCCCCGGGCAATTCCGCAAGCCGGCGCACCAGCTCTATCAGCACCGTTTCGGAGGCGGGCATCTCGACGGCAGTGACCTTTGCGCCGAACCCCTCCAGCTGCCGCGCCCGCTCCCCACGACCACAGTCCAGGACCACGACCTCCTGCCCGATCACCGGCCCCAGCTCCTCGAGCGCGGCCGGGATCTTGCCCTCGCGATCGACGACGGCCGAGAATGCCTCGTCGAGTGATGCACACGGCATCTCCATCGACAGGTCCGGCATCTGGCCCTCCTAGCGGCTCGGCTCGAACGCGATCGCGATGCCCTCTCGGGCCCCCAGCTCCACCTCGACGGTCCCGCCCTCGAGCTTCCTCGACGCGAATGTGCTGGACCACCCACGCCCCGGCCAGCTTAGCTGTTCCGCCAGGCACCCTGCCAGCCCGGGAACCTGAAAACCGAATCGAGTCGGCTGATCTCCGGCGTTGATGACGACCACGATCGAACGACCGAACGACCGAACGAATGAGCGGCCTCCGGCCGATGTCCGGCCGACGCCCGATCCTTGGCCTTCTTCTCCGAACATCCCGTAGGCGACCGACCGACCTTCCGATGCCAGCAGGCGGAAGTGGCCGTGACGTAGCACCGGCTCGGCCGCGCGCAGGCCCGTCAGACCGGCAACGAATGCCCGCAACGCCGCATCCTGCCGGACGGGATCCCACGGATACGCTCGCCGGCAGTCGGGGTCGGCAAGCCCTTCCATGCCTACTTCGTCGCCGTAATAGAGGCACGGCGCGCCGGGCAGCGACATCAAGATGAGCATCGCCAGGCGCAGGGCCGATTTGTCACCGCGTGCCAGAGATAGGAAGCGCGGCGTGTCGTGGCTGTCGAGCAGGTTGAGCAGCACGGAAGCGACCGGCTCCGGGTACAGCGCCATCACGCGCTCCAGCTGCCGGCCGAATTCCGGGCCGTCGATCGGCCGAACCATGCGGCCGTACTCGTGGGTCTTGGCGACGAGCTCGCCGTCGAGACGGCCGGCGCCGACGAAGGAGAGGATCGCCTCGGTCAGCGGGTAGTTCATCGTGGCGTCGAAGCGATCCCCGGCCAGCCATTCCGGGGACGGCGTCCACAGCTCGCCGACGAGATACGCCTCGGGGTTGATTGCCAAAACGCGGTGCCGGAACTCTTCCCAGAACCCGGGTGCCGTGATCTCGTCGGGCACGTCCAGGCGCCAGCCGTCGATCCCGAAACGCATCCAGCGTTCGGCGACGGCGAGCAGGTACTCGCGGACCGCCGGGTTGGAGTGGTTGAGCTTGGGAAGCGCGGGCAGGTCCCACCAGGCCTGGTAGCCGAGGGTCGGTTGCGAGGGACCGCCTTGCGCGGGGTACGCCACTAGGCCGCGGCGTCCGGCCAGGACCTCCGGGTCGAGGTAGAACCAGTCGCGGTAGGGCGAGGCGGCGCCGTTCTCCAGGACGTGGTGGAACGGCCAGAAACCGCGGCTGGCGTGGTTGAAGACCCCGTCCAGGATGATCCGCATGCCGCGGGCGTGGGCCGCGTCGAGCAGCTCTCGCAACGCAGCGTCGCCGCCGAGGAGTGGGTCGACCAGCTCGTAGTCGAACGTGTGGTAGCGATGGTTCGACGCCGAGGCGAAGACTGGGTTCAGGTACAGCGCCGTGATCCCAAGTTCGGCCAGTTCATCGAGATGCTCCGCGATGCCGAGCAAGTCGCCGCCCTTGAAGCCGTACGTAGTCGGCGGAGTGTCCCACGGCTCCAGCGGCCCGGGCTTGGGCACCCGCTGGCTCGAGGCGAAGCGGTCCGGGAATATCTGGTAGAACACGGCGTCCCGCACCCAGTCGGGGCCGGACGTGCGGGCGGCATCGGTCACGTTCCGATCGCTCACCGTGCCGCGGGCCGCTGCGGAGGCTTCGGCGCGGCGGCTGGGGGCGCCGGGGCCGTGGTGGCGGCCGGGGTCGGAGTGGCGGCCCTCGCGGCGACCGGGCCCGTGGAGCCTCGGATGATCAGCCTGGTTTCGAGCACCTTGTGCTCCGGGCGTTCGAGATCGCGGCTGGCGATCATCCGCAGCAGCAGTTTCGCGGACTCCTCGCCCTTCTGGCGGATCGGCTGGCGGACCGTGGTCAGCGGCGGGTTGGAGT
>CAZRUC010000236.1:0-4133 GCA_964603175.1 uncultured Anaerolineaceae bacterium | reverse complement strand
GCCACCAGGGCCGCCACCTCGTCGTCTGCGAGCAGCCCCGCGCGGCCCAAACCGTGGACGTGGGCGACCGAACCCGCGATGTCGTCCAGCGCCAGAGCGCTGTCCAGCTCGACCGACCTCGTAAAGTCGGCCACGCGCTCGTCGGTGGTTCCGCTGAATCGACCGCCCCAGACCCGCATGTATCTCCTCCGCTCTCGCTCCTTGCGAGCATGGTACCGGCCCGTCGCGCCGGGCGTCGTGGGCCTCGAGCACATACACCGCCCATCGGGGCGGCCCGTCGGGCCCGTTCGACCGGTACCATCGTTCCCTTGTCCGCGTGACCGTTGTGTCGCCACAGTGGAGCGAGCCATTCGGACGGAGAAGATGCGAGTCACACCCCCGCGCTCTGATAGCGATACGGACAACGGCACGACGCCGGTGATCACGGCCCCGGCAGTCGTTTCAGCGTCGACGCCACTCGTCGCCGTCATCATCCCCGCCCTCAACGAGGCAGGAAAGATCGGTCGCGTTCTCGACAAGATGCCTCGCGACGGCAGGTTCGAGGCCATCGTCGTCGACGACGGTTCCAGCGACGGCACCGGCGAGGAAGCGCGGGCACATGGCGCCGCAGTGGTCATCCGCCACGATCACCGCAGCGGCGTTGGCGCGGCCATTCGGTCCGGCTTCGAATGCGGCATCGGCCGTGGTCGGCCGTGGCTGGCGCTGATCTCCGGGGACGACCAACACGAGCCCGAGGAACTGGTGAGCGCCCTCGAGCTGGCGCTTGCCGCCAACGCCGACTACGTACAGGGCTCGCGCTGGGTGCCGGGCGGCCATGTCATTGGACCCATCGGAGGCCGTGGTCCGGGCCAGCACATCTACTCGATCGTGTTCAGTTTGCTGGCTTTCCGGCGTGTTTCCGATGCGACGAACGGCTTCCGGGTCTTCCGGGCGTCGATCCTGAGCGATCCTTCGATCAAGCTTCGCCAGGAGTGGCTGGATAGCTACGATCTCGAGCCGTACCTGCTCTTCAAGACGATCCGACGTGGCTATCGTGTGGTAGAGCATCCTGTGACCGTCAGGTACCATGCCCACGAGGGTTCCACCAAGATGCGCGGCTTGCGCGATTGGTGGCGGTTGTTCAGGCCCGCACTCCTTCTTCGACTGAGGATCCAAAGCTGATGGCGCTCGATCGTTCTTTTGGCGGCCGGAGGATCCTCGTTACTGGAGGGGCCGGCTTTGTGGGATCCGTTCTGGTTCGACGCCTGGTCGAGTCGGGAGCGCGGGTCACCGTTCTCGACGACCTGTTCACCGGTCGGCGCGACTCAGTGCCTACGGCCGCCGAGTTCGTCGAGGGATCGGTGACGGACGAAGCCATCGTCAACGACCTGGTGAAGCGCAACAGCCTGGTATTCCACCTGGCCGCGCGGAACATCATCGCCTCAACGGCAAACCCGCGGGACGACTTCGCAACCAACATCGGCGGAACGCTCAATGTGTTGCTCGCCGCGCGAGAAGCCGACGTCGAGCGAGTGATCTACACGTCGTCCGCGTCGGTGTACGGCAACCCCCGTTCCATCCCGATCAACGAAGAGGACGGCTTGGCTACCCTCTCTCCGTATGCGGTGAGCAAGCTGGCGGGTGAGAACTACTGCCTATCGTTCTACGAGAGCTATGGTCTCCCGATCGCGGTGGTTCGATACTCGAATGTCTTCGGCCCGCATCAGACGCCGGAGAACCCCTACTGCGGCGTTGTCTCGAAGTTCATTATGTCGGTCTACGCGGGCAATCCGCTGGCAATTCACGGCGACGGCGGTCAGACCCGCGACTTCACGTTCGTGGAAGATGCCGTCGGCGCCACGCTCCTTGCGGCGACACATCCGCGAGCCGAGGGCGAGGTCTTCAACGTGGGCACCGGTGTGGAGACGTCGGTAAACGACCTGGCCGCGGCTATCGGGCGGGTCACCGGACGCCCGGTCATTCGGCAGCAGATCGATCGCCGCGATGTGGACAACATCCGCCGGCGCGTTGTGAACATCGAGAAGATCCGTCGCATGCTGCGCTGGTCGCCGCAGGTGACTCTCGAGCGCGGTCTCGAGGAGACGGTTCGGTGGTTCGAAGATGCCGGCCTGGTCGAGACTGGGGAGTCGCTCGGGTTCCCATGTGGCCCAGATGAGAACGGCGTCGCGCCCGAAAGCTCAGTGACGCGGACCGCTTAGGTAGAATCGGTGAGATCGCGCCCACCCGAGACCATCCCTTTCATCCGAGTCTTCTACAAGACCGGATATCAGAGATTCATAAAAGGTCTGTGCGCGGCTGCCTTCATCTTCTTCATCTACACGACCATTACATCCCTGCGGCCCGATCTGCAGAACCCGGCCTCGATCGGTACGGACGCTTCCAACTATTACGCCGCGGGCCAGCGTCTCAACGACGGCCACCAGCTGTACGCGCTGGAGCCGGGTGATCGCCCTGTAGCGAACGGGATCGATCCGAGCAAATGGAGCTTCCCCCTGCTTTCGCCGCCGCCCATAGCCGTGTTGTGGCGGCCATTGGCCATGATCCCGGGCGACCTTTCGATGTACCTGTGGTGGTGGACCGGCATCGTCGCATCCGTGGCCTTTGCGGCCTGGCTGATCCTCCGAAGCAGCGCCAAGGTCCAGTTGATGGCGCTATTTCTCGCCCCATCGCTCTCGATCACGATCTGGTCCGGCAACCTGAACGCGTTGCTCATCCCGCTGAGCGCTTTCGTGTGGTGGGCGGGATCGCGCCGCAAGAGCAACCTCGCCGGCGTCATCGTGGGTGTATCTGCGCTCTTGAAGCTCATGCCCGGGATGTTCCTTCTCTGGTTTCTCTTCACTGACGATCGACGAAGCGTCCGATCCTTCTTCCTCACGGTCGCGGCAGGTCTCGCATTGAGCGCTCTCGGCGCCGGGATCGCGGCCCACTTCCAGTACCTTGACGTGGCGGCCCAGGCCAATTCGGTCGACCTGAGCCCCTTCAGTCCTATCTCCATGGCTAGATCGATTGGAGTAGGCGCCCCGTTCGCCGAGTGGGTGCCGTACGCCCTTGCGGCGGTCTGTGCTGCCGGCGCCTGGCTGACCCGCAAGCGCCCCGAATGGTGCTTCGCCGCGTGTGGCGTGGGAATCGCGCTCGGTACGCCCGACTTGCGCATAGAGACTCTGGCCTGGTTGTTGGTGGCTATGGTTCCGTTCGCTGCGAAGCTGCAGCCTGCGCCGTCCAAAGCTCAGAAGCCGGCCCCGATGCCGATGGTCGCAGCCAACGCCTCGGTCGCGCTGCCCGGCGCCGACTGACCAACCGGGGCCAGTCCGGAGACTGCCCAGTTGGGGCCTTGTGGCCGGCGCCGAGATCGCCTACTTTGGGCAAAAGGAGGCCGATCTTGCCAAAAGAGCCCAAGAACCGAGCCAGCACCAAGAAGTTGGACGTTAAGGCGGCGAAAGCGGCCGTTGCGTCCCCGCCCACGCCCGAAGACGAGAACGCTGCGGCCCGGTTCGTGGCTGCCGAGACGGTCAAGCGCCAGAAGGCGATCGCCCGCTCGAAGGCCGCAAAGCGCGAAGGCAAGCACATATCGAAGGCCGACTACTTCGACACGTCTACCGGCGATCTCGAGCAGAAGTCGCGTAAGAAGCTCGACGCCAAGTTGTACGCGTCCGAGCTCGCGCGGCTGCAGGTCGAGCTCGTGAAGCTCCAGGAATGGATCAAGGCGCGCGGCCTCAAGGTCGTATGCCTTTTTGAGGGCCGCGACGCTGCCGGCAAAGGTGGCGTCATCAAACGCATCACCGAGACTCTGAACCCGCGCGTCTGTCGCATTTGCGCACTCGGCATCCCCACGGACCGCGAGAAGACGCAGTGGTATTTCCAGCGCTATGTGTCCCAGCTGCCGGCCGGGGGCGAGTGGGTCGTATTCGACCGCAGCTGGTACAACCGTGCCGGCGTCGAACACGTCATGGGCTTTTGCAGCGACGCGGAGTACCAGGAGTTCCTCGCGACGGCGCCCGAGTTCGAGCGGATGCTGATCCGATCCGGGATCATCCTGATCAAGTACTGGTTCTCGGTCAGCGACGACGAGCAAGAGCGGCGATTCCAGGATCGGATCAACGAGCCGACCAAGCGTTGGAAGATTTCGCCGATGG
>CAZRUC010000235.1:0-4142 GCA_964603175.1 uncultured Anaerolineaceae bacterium | reverse complement strand
AAATCCGCACCACCGCACAGATGGTCCTGAACTCGGACCAGGCGCCAGACGTCATGGAGCTCAACAAGGGCAACGCGACGGCCGGCCTCCTGTCCAGCCAGGGACTGCTCACTGACCTGACGGACGTCGCGAAGACAAGAGGCTGGGACAAGATCCTGAGTCCGAGCCTCCAAACCACCTGCATGTACAGCGACAAGGGGATCATGGGATCCGGCAAGTGGTTTGGTGCGTCGGACTACGGCGAGTACGTCATGGTTTTCTACAACCAGGACATGTTCGCGAAGTACAACGTCGCAGTGCCGACGACTCTCGCTGAGTTCGAGGCGGCCATGGCCACGTTCAAGGCCGCTGGCATCACCCCCGTTTCGAACGCCGCCGCGGAGTATCCGGCCCAGCAGATCGTATACGAACTCGCGCTGAGCCAGGCTGACCGGCAATGGATCAACAACTACCAGCTCTATGCGAATCCCCTGGACTTCCACGGGAAGGAACTCACATTCGGTGCGACTACGTACGCCGATTGGGTTCAGAAGGGCTACATCGCCAAGACGGCCACGAGCGAAAAGGCCGAGCAGATGGGCGTGGCCTTCGAGGCCGGGACTAACCCGATCATGGTTTCCGGCAGCTGGTGGTACGGCCGCTTCATGACGGAGATCACGAAGTTCAAGTGGGGAACCTTCCTCTTCCCGGGTAACAAGTTCGCCCCGGGCTCAGGCGGCAACCTCTGGGTTGTCCCGAATGGTGCAAAGAACAAGGACCTCGCCGAAGACTTCATCGACATCACGCTGCAGAAGGACAATCAGACGATCCTCGGCAATGCCGGCGGTATTCCGGTGAACGCCGATCTCGCCCAGATCACGGATCCCAAGATCCAGGCACTCAACAAGCAGTTCTCCGATCTCGTTGCGGGGGACGGGCTCGCGTACTATCCGGACTGGCCAGCGGCGGGCTACTACGACGTACTTGTCGCCGGCAGCCAGGACCTCACCACGGGGTCGAAGACGATTTCGCAGTACCTCGATGAGATCGCCGGACCGTACAACGCGGGCAAGCCTAGCTAGAGCTAGCTCACGACCGCTCTCGTCCGCAGGCCCGCCAGGTCAGGCTCCTCTGGCGGTCCTGCGGTGCGAGGTCGGGCGATGTTCCCGGCGGAGTCTCCGGCCGACGCCGTCGGCGCCGTGGCGGTTGTGTCCGGGATGTGGAGGCAGCCAGAGGTGAGATCTACGATAGCCATCCCGAGGAAGAGACACTCGCTCGACAGCGGCTATGGTGTCTTCCTGTTGCCCGGTCTCGTGATGTTCTTACTCGTCATCATCCTGCCGTTCCTGGTGACGATCGGAGTCAGCTTCACGAAGTGGAACGGCGTGACCACGCCGAAGTTCATCGGGCTGGACAATTACGCGACGGCCCTGGGCGACGCCGCCTTCTGGACCTCGTTCGAGAACAACATCCTCCTGATGCTGGCCATGGTAGTAATCCCAACGATCCTCGGCCTGCTCCTGGCGGGACTCCTCTTCAGTTTCATTGCGCCGCGTTTCGGGAACCGCACCGCGAATTTCTTTAGAGCGGGGTTTTACCTTCCCCAAGTCATGCCGGTCGCGGTCGCCGGGGTCGTCTGGGGCTGGATCCTTGCACCAGATGGCGCCTTCAACTCTTTCCTGCAGGCTGTCGGACTGGGCGGGATCGCCCACGACTGGTTGGGAGACCCCGGGACGGCGCTACTGTCGATCATGGGCATGATGATCTGGTTCCAGGTCGGCTTCCCGCTGGTCATCTTCTTCACGGCTTTGCAGCGTACCGATCCGATCCTGGCGGAAGCCGCGTCGCTTGACGGTGCGTCTTCCTGGCAGACTTTCATCCATATCACCCTGCCGCAGATCCGCCCCGAGATCTTCGTGGTTGTGCTCGTAACGACGATCGCGACGCTCAAGGTGTTCGGTCAGGTCTTTGTGCTGACGCGAGGCGGGCCCGGTACATCGACCCTCGTGCCCTCGTACTACGTCTACGAGAACTTCTTCCAGAAGGCGAACGTCGGCTACGGCTCGGCCATCGCCACGATCATGGCCACCATCATCATCATCCTGGCGGCAGTGTTCATCACCGTCCAATCCAGGCGAGACCTGACGGAGGACTTCTGAGATGGGCCTCCCAACGGCCGTGGCGAGACCGCAAGCAAGAACGGGACGTTCTGGAGGCGTGGGCATAGGCAAGGCCGTCCGAGGTTATGGCTCGCTCGCCGCCCTTCTCTTCCTCCTGCTGGTGATGTTCATCCCATTCTTCATCATCACGATCAACGCCATCAAGTCGCCCTCCGAATATGCGACCAACGGGCCGCTCTCGCTTCCATCGGGCCTCTACCTGGCCGGCATCGAGGACTTCTGGAATCGGGTCGACTTCACCACCTGTCTCATCAATAGCATGGTCATCAGCCTGTCGGTGGCGATCCTTTCGACGGGCCTGTCATTGCTCAACGGTTTCGCCATGGGCATCGGCCGGATGCGGGGCACTGTTTGGCTTCTCGTCTTCTTCATGATCGCCAACATGCTGCCGAACGAAGCCATCGCCTATCCTCTCTACTACTTCGCCAAGGCCCTCCATCTATACAACTCGCAACTCTCAGTCATCATCATCTTCACGGTCATACAGAGCGCCTTCGGCACATATCTGATCGCGTCCGTGCTCCGGCCGTTCCCGCGAGAGGTTCTCGACGCGGCGCGGGTCGACGGCTGCGGCAAGCTCCAGATACTCACCCGGATCGTCGCTCCCATAAGCAAGCCGTCGCTGCTGGTCTTCTTCGCCTTTTCCTTCATCTGGACGTGGAACGAGTTCTTCCTGCCCTTGATCATGCTTCCGGGCAACTCGAAGCAGACCGTGCCCATCGCGATCTCGGTGCTTCAGGGACAGAACTTGATGGATGCCACGACGACGGCATCGTCGGCGCTGCTCGGAGTCCTGCCTTGCATCCTGTTCTTCGTGCTATTCCAGAGAACGCTGACAAAGGGAGTCTTGACTGGGTCGGTGAAGTAGACAGGACAGGGCAGCCCGCTGTGTCGTCGGTCCCGACGCCGGCGGGCTGCTCGTTCGTAGCCTGCACGGATCCTTCGCTCCGTTACGATGCTGGCCTGTCCCCGGCGGCAAGCGGGCGAGGCGACCGGCGAAAGGTGATCAACAGGCAATGAAGTTCTCCGATGGCTACTGGCGGATGCGTTCCGGTGTCACGGCCTGGCACCCGGTCGAGGCGTACGACGTCAGCGAGTCGCCCGACGCGCTCACGATCTATGCGCCGACGCGGAAGATAGAGCAGCGCGGCCACACGCTCGGGGGCCCGCTGATGACCATCCGGTTGAGCTCGCCATTGACGGACGTCGTTCGCGTCCGCCTGACGCATTTCGAAGGCGAGGTCCCGCGAAAACCCGAGTTTCTGCTCGAGACTGCACCCGGGCCGGTGGTGGTGTCGGCAACCGACGAGGCCGCCGAGCTCACCGCGGGCAGGCTGACGGTTCGGGTTAGCAGGGACCATGGATGGCGGATCGACTATCAGGCCGACGGACTGGTCCTGACCTCGAGCGAACCCAAGGGCATGGGCATCGTCGAGACCGATGACGGACACCACTACATGCTCGACCAACTCAACCTCGGGGTTGGAGAGTGCGTATACGGGCTCGGGGAGCGGTTCGGGCCGTTCGTGAAGAACGGGCAGTCAGTCGACATGTGGAACGAAGACGGCGGGACGAGCAGTGAGCAGGCCTACAAGAACATTCCGTTCTACCTGACCAGCCGCGGCTACGGCATCTTCGTCAACCACCCCGGCCTGGTCTCTTTCGAGGTGGGATCGGAAACCGTCTCACGCGTCCAGTTCAGCGTCGAAGGCCACACCCTCGAGTACTTCGTGATCTACGGCCCGAGCCCCAAGGAGATCCTCGACAAGTACACGGCCCTAACCGGTAGGCCGGCTCTTCCGCCGGCCTGGTCTTTCGGGCTCTGGCTCAGCACGTCGTTCACGACTTCGTACGACGAGGCGACGGTCACCAGCTTCATCCGGGGAATGGCCGAGCGGGATCTCCCGATGAGCGTCTTCCACTTCGACTCGTTCTGGATGCGCGAGTTCAACTGGTGCGACTTTGTGTGGGACCCGCGGACGT